>NZ_CEZPJD010000246.1:0-10089 GCF_983059655.1 Okeania sp. | reverse complement strand
GAGTCACAGCAAGAATTTAACTTCTGACTTCTGGCTTCTAACTTCTGACTTCACCGTCAGACCACTTCCAATTAACGATATCAGGTCGGTCAATACCATGCTCGTAGGCATAATTTTGACAGGCTATTTGCTCATTGCGGAATTTTTCCTTCGCATGAGCACCTGCAACCTTTAGCTTCTCTACCCTGTCAATCACATCCATCGCTATACTGAAGCGATCAATATTATTCCGAATAGCTAATTCCAAAGGCGTATTAATATTACCCTTTTCCTTATAACCCCTTACATGGAGATTATTGTGATTAGTACGACGGTAAGTATAGCGGTGAATCAACCAAGGATAACCGTGGAAGTTAAAGATAATTGGTTTATCCAGAGTAAACAAACTATCAAAATCGCGATCGCTCAATCCATGAGGATGCTCCGTCTCTGGTTGTAACTTAAACAAATCAATCACATTGATAAAGCGAATCTTCAAGTCAGGGAAAGCTTCTTGTAACATCATATTAGCAGCCAAAGCTTCCTTCGTAGGAATATCACCAGCAGTTGCCAACACAACATCAGGTTCAACTCCCTGGTCGTTGCTGGCCCAATCCCAAATACCAATACCCTTAGTACAATGCTTAATAGCAGCATCCATATCCATGTACTGCAAGTGCATCTGTTTGTCAGCAACAATTATATTCACATAGTTCTTACTTCGCAAACAATGATTTGCAACCGACAGCAAACAATTAACATCAGGGGGTAGATAGATCCGAGTTACATCCGGTGTCTTATTAGAAATCACATCTAGGAAACCAGGATCTTGGTGAGTAAAACCATTGTGGTCTTGTCGCCAAACTGTTGAAGTAATCAATATATTAAGAGAAGGAATTTTTTCACGCCAACTAAGTTCATTACACTTCTCGATCCACTTAGCGTGTTGACCAACCATCGAACCAATGACGTGAGCAAATGCTTCATAGGTAGAGAAAAAGACGTGTCTTCCAGTCAAGATGTATCCTTCCATCCAACCTTCAAGAGTATGTTCGCTTAACATTTCCATTACACGACCATCACGTGCCAGCTCTCCACCATCTAAATCTTCCGGTAGAAATTCTGCCATCCAAGTCTTCTTACTGACTTCATAAATAGCACTTAGTCTATTAGAAGTATTTTCATCAGGTCCGAATACCCGGAAATTAGTCATGTTATTACGCATGACATCTCGGAGAAATACACCCAAAGGACGAGTATTTTCTGCCTCTATTGTTCCAGGTTTATCTATCTTTATGCCATATTCCTGGAAATCAGGCATATTCAATTCTTTGCAAAGGAGTCCCCCATTAGCATTAGGGTTCGCACTCATCCGACGGGCACCATAAGGAGCTAATTCTCGCAATTCTGCTAATAATTTACCATTGGCATCAAAAAGTTCCTCTGGCTTGTAACTACGCATCCACTGTTCCAGAATTTTGAGGTGTTCTGGATTTTTAGCCACATCAGTCATCGGTACTTGGTGTGCCCGCCAGAAGCCTTCAACTTTGTGGCCATCAATTTCTGATGGTGCTGACCATCCCTTGGGAGTTCGGAATACAATCATTGGCCAGCGTGGCAAGTCAGCATTGCCAGAAGTTCTAGCTTGTTGTTGAATATTTTTAATTTCCTGAACACAATGGTCTAAGGTAGCTGCCATTGCTTGGTGCATACTATCTGGGTCAGATCCTTCCACAAAATAAGGTTCATAACCATAACCCAAAAAGAGATTTCTTAGATCTTCGTGGCTAATTCTAGATAAAATTGTTGGGTTATTAATCTTGTACCCATTCAAGTGCAAAATTGGCAGAATAGCACCATCTGTAATTGGATTAATAAATTTGTTAGAGTGCCAAGATGTCGCCAAAGGTCCTGTTTCAGACTCACCATCTCCAACAACTGGTACACAAATTAAATTTGGATTATCCAGAATTGCACCTGTGGCATGAGAAAGTACATAACCAAGTTCACCTCCCTCATGAATAGATCCTGGAGTTTCTGGCGTACAGTGACTACCAATACCACCAGGAAAAGAGAACTGTTTGAAGAATTTTTCTAAACCTAGTTCATCTTGACTTTTGTCTGGATAAACTTCTGAGTAAGTATCTTCTAAATAAGTTGGAGCTAGTACTCCTGGTGCGCCATGTCCCGGACCGGACATAAAAATCATATCAAGGTCAAATTTTTTGATAACCCGGTTGAGATGTATCCATATAAAGGCTTGACCAGAACTTGACCCCCAGTGTCCCAAAATGCGACTCTTAATTTGTTCGGGTTTTAAAGGTTCTCGTAGGAGAGGATTCTTTTTCAGGTAAATCATCCCCACCATTAAATAGCAACAAGCACGCCAAAAAGCTTGCATTTTTTTGACTTCATCAGGGCTAAGAGGTGTGCCTTCAACTGTTGAACGTGCCTGGCCAAAAGCACTGATCGAAGCTATTCTTTCTGGTGTTGATACCATAATTTTTAGATTCCTTATACAAAATTCTACGTTTTTGTCTTTAGTAAGCAGGACAAATGTCCATTGCTAGGATTAAGTTGAATTGAGCAATTTTAAACATTCATTCTTGTTTCTGCTTACAGTGGAGGTGACATGGCTATACTACTATGCCGATCTAAGTACAAATAACTATAATTAATTTCTACAATAAAACTGTCATAAAAATAGTTAAAATTTCATTAAATTTAGTATTTATAATTATTATCTTTAATTCAATCACAATAATAACAGATATATACCAATGTTTATATATACCAATTATGTTATAGGTGATAGAATGCCCTATTTTATTAGAGGCGTTCATTATAATTTTTTTATTATGTTTAATTAATTCAGCTTATTTGATGAATTTTAACTACTATGATTTTGACTTTCTCAGGCTTAGTTTAAGTCTATAATTTATCTGAATAGGCGCTGGTGAAAAGAGGTATGATATCCTGTTCCTCTTCCAGGGGAGCTGTGCTAACTGATATAGCGCTACGCGCTAGGCAACAGGCAACAGGCAACAGGCAACAGTAAACAGTGAGTGGGTTTGGTGGATTTAGGAATGTCCTAACCTAAACTTGTAGCGCTATAAGAGTGCGAACAAAAAACTTTCTTCTACTACTCTTTCTTATTCTTTATTCCTTCCTGACTCCTAATACCATGCATGAAAAAAGAATGTTACGAATAGTTTGGTCAACAAAAATGGTTAAAGTCAGATGTATATTTAGCACTTGGAGAATTATTTCATGCATGGTCAAAAATGATAATAACAGTTCAATCTAGCTGACTATTGGCTACTAGAAACAGTTTCAGTATTTTTAGTAAACATTTATCAAATTGGTATAAGAGGGTATCTGTAAATAAAATATTCAATCCTGGTGTGGAGTGAGTTACGCAGATTACATGGTTAAAGTTAATAGTTAGCTTTGCGATTCACCGTAACCCACTAAACAGTAAATTTTTGAACATCTCTTAAGATTTATTTGATAGATGCTTTCTAAATAATTAGGGCTTGCTGATTAAATATGAAAGGATTGACTGATATTGGTTGTAGCGTTTAAGGAGTGAAAAAAATACCATATTTTCGGCATAGATGGCTCAGAAAATTAGTATTTGTGGACAAGTGTCGGGTATAACAATCTTGAGTTGACATCCTCCCGACGCTGCTCTAAGAGACAGCGCGGGATTCCCTAGCATTACTGTTAGAGGCTTTCTGTTTCAATGCACCCGCCCTCTGAGATTTACTCTCAGAAGGTCTTACAGTCGCTCCACAGACTGACACTGCGAGTCCCGCAGCCTTCTTGGTGGGCGTTCCCTCTCTTGGTCGGCGTTCCCTCTCTTGGTGAGCATTCCCTTGCGCCTGACGGCGGCGCGGGGTCTCACCGCTTGCGCCTGTCGGCGACGCGGGGTCCGACCGCTTGCGTCTGACGCCGACGCGGGTTCCCATCCGCAAAATATTGATCGAAGCGTTTATGTCGCGGTCATGGTGAGCTGCACATTCAGGGCAATCCCACTCTCTAATATTTAGAGGTAATTTCTCCACTACATGACCACAATTAGAACAACGCTTAGAACTAGGGAAATATCTATCAATTTTGATTAACTCTCGGCCATACCAATCAGCCTTATACTCTAATTGCCTGACTAATTCTCCCCAGTTGGCATCACTAATTGCTCTTGCTAATTTGTGATTCTTGACCATATTTTTTACCGCTAAATCTTCAACTACAATAGTTTGATTTTCTCTAATTAGTTGAGTTGTTAGCTTATGAGTATAGTCAAGCCTTGAATCTTTAATTTTTGCGTGTATCCTAGCTACTTTAAGCCTAGCTTTTTGATAGTTATTAGACCCCTTAGTTTTTCTCTTTAGAGACTTCTGAGCTAACCTCAGTTTCTTGTGTAATTTGTAATGATTCTTAGGGTTAGTAACTTTTTCTCCATCACTGGTAGTAACTAAATTGGTGATTCCTAAGTCAATACCAACTTGTTTGTTAGTTGGTTTGAGTCTCAAATCTCTGGTGTCGTTGACTCTCAAAGATACAGACCATCTACCACTACAGTCAAGTTTGACAGTAATCGTACTTGGTACACAATTTTTGGGTAGTTGCCTACTCCATCTGATAGGTAATGGTTCAGCACATTTAGCTAGATAGACTTGACCATCTTTCCACTTAAATGCCGACTTTGTAAATTCTGCACTACCACCATTACGCTTTCTCTTAAAGTTAGGATATTTGGCACGTCCACTAAAAAAATTAGTAAAAGCTGTTTGTAGATGCCTCAAACCTTGCTGCAATGGTACACTGCTTACTCTCTCAAGAAAATCTAAATCTTCCTGCTTTTTCCAGTTGGTAAGCATAGCTGAAGTTTTTTTGTAGCTGACTCGCTGTTGTTGTTCTAGCCATGCTTGAGTTCTTGCAGCTAAAGCTTTGTTATAGATGAGGCGTACACATCCCAAGGTTCTCCTCAACAGATTTTCCTGTTCCGGAGTAGGGTAAAATCTAAATTTGTACGCTTTTTCAACCATCTACAACTTACTAAAAATTTTTTATACCTTAACATATTGTATGTGAAACCACAACATTGATTGGCATTCATCCCGACGCTCCCTTGCAGGAGAGCGCGGGTCTTCTGCCAACATTTAGATAATTTTTCTGAGTACCTACTCTATAACTCCCTCCAACTCTTGACTCTTAACTACTGCCTACTGCCTACTGCCTGCCTTGGCAAAAAGACTAGTGAAGCGCAAACCCTAATTAAGATGAATATCATATACGCGCTTCAGCAACGGCTCTTGATTTTTAGCTACTTTGATAGCTTGACCTAAACTAATGTTTTTTGTGTAATTCTGTCATAGAAAGTTCTAGATCATCAGTAAGTATCTTTGCAGCTTGCTTTGTAGAATAATCAAGATAATCTTTGACTTCTAAAGGATATCCTATATTAATCTTAACACCACACCTCCATGGTGGAGGAGCTGGACGATCATATAAAATACTAATAGGAATAATTTTTAGATTAAGTTCCTTTTTGCTAGATATTGCCTGTAGTGCTATGCGAGCAACTCCTGATTGAATCGGATAAATTTTGTTATTTTCGGGATATATTCTTCCTTCAGGAAATAGTACTAACATTTCCTGGTTTTTTAGGAGTTGAACACTATGGCGAATACTAGAAATTCCAGGATTATCGCGATCGACAGGAAACCCACCCAAGCGACGAATAAACCAACCTTGAAAACCTAGTGTTTGTTCTTCAGAGACCATATATCGAAGTTTACGCTTAGTCACAAACAAACCTGCTGCATAAGCAATAATTAGAGGGTCCCAGCGAGAACGGTGAGTAGGCGCAAGAATAATTGCATCTGTTCTTGGTATATTTTTTTGACCTCTGATTTCTATTTTGAAATAAAATGGCACTAATATACGGCATGATAAAAAATAAGTTAATGGGGTTAGCCAAGGTGAAAATTCAGAGGTAACTTCTGTAGATGCTTGATAGTTCTTAGGTTTATTGTTTTCAGTCATTGGTGGTATCAAGGTAAGAAGAAGTTTACAGGAGGAATATTTATACAGTCGTACAGTATTTTAACAGACTCGATCAATTTTTTAAGGGTACTGAAAGTAATACTTAATCCAGTTTACTTATGCTGTTTATGAAATAATTTATAGTGGTTTTCAGACATATATAAGTCATACACTCATGCACCACAACCTTAAATAGGGTTTGCGCTTCACTAGTCTTTTTTCAGGAGTAGGGGAGCGGGGGAGTAGGGAATAATTTTTTTGCCCAACTATGCGCTAAAAATGCGCTCCTTTTTGAGCATGAATAGCTGAAAACTATGTACTTTTTCAATGCCTAAAAAGGCTAAAGCCTTTATCTGGTAATTGTTTGATATTTAACCAGCAAGCCCTAAATACCTTAATAGGTGTATTCGATGGAACCTCCCTACTGTGTTCTACTTAAATGAAATTAAATGAAAACTTTTGTAGGATTAGCGATCGCTACTATTAAATCCTAGCCAAATAATTAACAATTTAAGCGTTGCTAATTTGAAGCGTGAAATTCAATTTTGGGTAAATTTTCAGCCAAAACAAAAGCTGAAACTATACCTATTTCCTCCTCTAAAGTTACTGCACAACTGCATAAGTGACCAAAAAAGAAGGTCTCAAGCCTCCCCTTTTAAGGGGATGAAAAAAAATCGGCGTTGGTGATTTCGGCTATGATTGTGCTTTAATGGCGATGGCCTAGCGATTAACTGAAAAGCATTTTATATTTGGCAAAATTTAGGTTTCATCGCTTGATTCACCAACGCCAAAAAATCAAGTTCAATATTTCAACCCTTTGACTTTCCTACGGAATACTGCGCAAACAGGCAGAGGTACTGATAACTGATAACTGATAACTGATAACTGATAACTGAAATGACTCCTGCCCTTTGCCTTTGCCGATCAAAAACTCTGATAGAAAAATCACGATCGATATTAGCAGTTGTAATACCAGACTAGCTTTAATATCTCAAAACGAGAAAACTACTCACCAAAAAATATACTTAAAAACCAGAGCTACTATAACGCTCTTCTGCCCAAGGTTCACCTCTTGTGTGATAACCATTCTTCTCCCAGAAACCTAACTCCTCATCTTTGAGAAACTCTAATCCATTAATCCATTTGGCACTTTTCCAAGCATAGAGGTGAGGAACTACCAATCGTACAGGGCCACCATGATCTGCTGGTAATGGATCGCCAAATAAAGTGTGGGCAAAGAAATTTTCTTCTCTGAGAAAGTCATTCACAGAAATATTAGTAGTGTAGCCTCCATAACAATGCTCCATAATATGTACAGCTTTAGGCTCGACTTCTACACGCTTCATCAAATCTGTAACTTTTACTCCTGTCCACTGAACATCTAGTTTTGACCAGCGAGTCACACAATGAAAATCTGCTGTAAAGTGATTTTGTGGCATGGCCATCAAATCTGACCAAGTAAAGGTTAATGGTTTAGCCAAACCCCATACTTTCAATTCCCATGCATCTGTACTGATATTAGGAGTTTCGCCATAAGTCAGTACGGGAAAGCCTTTAGCCAAGTATTGGCCGGGTGGAACGCGATCGCTATTTTCTGCTTCTGGTTTGTGGAAAAATTTACCTATCATGGTTAAAAACTTTAGTAATACAAGTTCACTTTAAAGATGTCACAAATAGTTGGCAACTAATGATGTGAAAGAATAAGCTGAAATTAGTGTATAACTATTACTTTAAGTCCATCAACTTTCACTTCTGACTTCTGAGTTTTGACTTTTGACTTCCGTGAAACGGTATAACTTACCTTGAATAGCTGAAATTAACTACTTTAGTTTCTGCAATGCCTATATTCTTGAATTATACCAAATCCGGTGATGAAAAGCGAATTTGTCCAAATGCTTCTAACCCTTCTGCCCTCTGCTTTCTGACTTACCTTTATAATCAACTTCCTATGTAAACCGGATTTGGTATTATGTCAGGAATTCATTGGTTTAATGATGAATAAAATTAACAAGTTTTTGCTTTTACTTTTTTAGTTGAGGAACTCAAATTTTACTTAAAAAATTGGATAGTTTGGAGGTCTAAGTACTTCCACTGAGGGCGGCAAAACTCTCAGTAATTTTTCAGTGATTTCACTATTATTATCAAGTATCCAATTCCATAAAAAATCTGGTAATTGCAACTATTTTACACTTTTATTTTTGCACGAATTCTATTTTTTGCGCAATTATGAGCTAAAATTGTACCCTAATTGATACGGTAATGAAGCTTTTACAGTTATGGATCGTAATGGATATAATTTCATATTCTCGATCCCGTTTCTAATAGTTAGATACTAATTCTAAAATGTGGGAATTTATTCGATCTTTAGCTATACTATTTATCTAGATTACTCATTATCTAGAACTCACACGTAAATATCATGAACCTGAACTGTATAATTGCCCTAAGTATTTCTTGTCTGGCTATTTTTGTCAGTGTCAATTCTGATGTCAAAACTCTGGACGGGCTTCCTCGCTTGCTAGCACCCTGCATCGGATTCATTGGATTAATATGGTTTTTCAACCTTATTCCCTGGTTATTGAAGGTTGCTTGTGTACTGATTTTACTTTCTATTCGTAAAACTGTTCTAACTCAATAACTAGATTTTTTTACTGTTAAAATTTTTTTTTGATCAAAACTACCAATACTTTCAGAATATATTTTTACTGAATTAAGGTATAGTATTAGGACTTATAAGGTAGTTTTTCGTAACCTATCCTGTGAAAAATAGATATCATATTCTACGATCGCAGATACTTATTTATAGCATTCACTCATCTTTATCATTATCATCAAAATCAACAAATCTCAGAAAATTTTGTTAGGGTAAAGACATTCTCGGAGAATGTCTTTCTAGATTTAAGCATAATACTACAGCACTTTTTAAGGTGGGGAGGTACAGTTAAGTATTAATCTCTATTCCCTTTATTAGTTTGCTTTCCATTACGTCGAGTCTCTCATATAGAATCAGGTTATATGATATATGTTGATAATTCTATAATTACTTCGATATTCAATCTTCCTCACTCCTCCACTCTTTACCCCAAAATATACTATAGATCCTTAATATTTTAGGTAAATATAGCACCCTAGCTACAAAATTTTACTTTTGTACTACCAATCTAGTGAATTTTGAGATTTATCCTGAATTGATAACCAATCTTTTCCTAACTGAATAGTCACATCTGACCTTAAAGATCCCGTACTTTCTACAAAAACTTCTCCAAACCCTAGAGATTTTTGAACTTCCTGCGCAGCTTGAATATCTCCCTTCTGAGCAATAATTCGAGTCACATCCAAAGCTGAATTCCGAGGTTTAGCAACTTTGACATTCCAATAACCAGAATTATTTAGAGAATTTATTAATTCATCAACAGACTGCCAATCATCTGTACTATCTTGAATTGCTACTCTCATATAATTATAATTATTAGAATCAGAATTTTCTATTTGTTCCAGAGCGTAACCAAAATCGAAGTGTTTAGCAATCATCGTATCTAGAGATCTTAGGTCTGGTAACCAGTAACTAGCATTATATTCTTCAGGGTTACTAAACTCACCAGGAACCATTAACATCTGTATATTAGAGCGCTCAGTTTTAGCAGCAAAATTCATCAAAGCCACTAATTCCTCAACACTCAAATTTGTATCAATATGAGACTGAATTACCGAAAGAATTTTTGGTAGTCGTGATAAAGTTTTTACATTAACGGACTGTTCCATAAATGCGCGCATTAAAAGTTGCTGGCGTTGAACTCGCCCAATGTCCCCTAAATTATCATAGCGGAATCTCAAAAATTGTAGAACCCGATCGCCATCTAGATGTTGTTTGCCCGCTTTGAGATTAATATACAAATGTTGACTATCATCTTGGTATTTCATGTCTTTGGGCACATTAACTGTGACACCGCCAAGAGCATCTATTAATTTTTCTACTCCTTGTACATTGACTCGAATATAACGGTCAATTCCTACTCCTCCAAGAAGTTCGCTCACAGCCTTTGCGCTTTTAGCAGGTCC
>NZ_CEZPJD010000245.1:8377-10098 GCF_983059655.1 Okeania sp. | reverse complement strand
CAGGAAGAACTATTTAAAGCTCAAATTCAGCGTCGCGGTTCGCCTGAAATTGCTGCAAAAGTTTCTGCCCCACCGGGATACAGCGAACATCATACAGGTTTTGCCGTTGACTTAACTGATGGTAACTTTCCCAAAAAAGATATAACTATAGATTTTGAAAATACCAAAGCTTTCCAATGGTTAACCCGTCATGCTCAAGAGTTTGGTTTTGAGTTGTCTTTTCCTCCAAACAATTCGCAAGGAGTAAGCTACGAACCTTGGCACTGGAGATATATAGCCTCTCCAGAAGCTGCTGCTGCTTTTGCTCAAGCGAGATAGTTTTGGCACAAGCGGTTGTCTGGAATGTAACTGATTTCTACGAAGCACAGCAGTGGGAGCATCTTGCTCCCGTGCCAGATATTCCTTTTTCCTGTAAACCATTACACAAGCAGGACTACCATATAATGAAGAAGAATTAATACTCTCACCGCCAAATCATCAACCATTACTTACTTCACAATAAAGCCAAACGCCGCTCGGAAGAATAACCAGAAAAAACCCGTGCTATTTGCGATCGCTCAATCTCAAGATGCTGCTCTAAAACACTAGAAATCACATCCCGAAAGTCCGTTGTCACTGCCAGATCCCGCTTCTGAAACAATTCTGACTCATCCAAACCAGGCCATTGTCCGTAAACCTGACCGCCACGCACGCCACCACCTAAAACCCACATTACATTACCATGACCATGATCGGTGCCACCATTACCATTTTCTTTCACCGTGCGACCAAATTCTGACATTACTAAAATCGCCGTATCTGAGTAAAGCGGACCCAACTCCTGAGCTAAAGTAACTAAACCTTCCCCCAAAGATTTCAATCTTCTTGCTAAAGCACCTTGACTACTTCCTTGGTTAACGTGGGTATCCCAATTACCAAAAGCCATAAATCCTAACTGTGTTTTGGAATCACCCACCATAATTTGAGCTAAATTTTTGGCATCAGCAGCAAAACTTTGTGGAGGTGGTGCGCCTGCTGAAGCTGCTTCCATTTCTTGCTCTAAGTCAGCTAACAGTAAGTCTCTTGCCTGGCGACCTTCTTGGTAAACTCTACTAAGTTCATCATTGCTGCTATAAAGGCGATCGAATGCTTCATAAATTCTGGGGACATCTATGGGTAAACTACGGGTCGATTTTCTCCCCGTGGGAAGACTAGCAACTGGCATTGCACCCATAAGAATCCGAGGTGGTGTATCTCCTAAGTTTACAGCTTGAGTAGGTTTATCTTTTGGTAGATTTGCTAACAAACGATTCATCCATCCATCGGGTATTTTTTTATTACCTGGAATACCTGTTTCCATATAATATTGAGCATCAAAATGGGAGCGAGTGTCGTTGTTTAAACCGCAAGCGTGAACAAATGCTAAACTACGATTTTGCCAAAGGGGCATGATACTTGCTAGAGCAGGATGTAAGCCAAATTGACCGTCTAAGTCGATTGCTCCTTCTGCTTCTCCTGGAGCAGGAATTGCTATGTTTGGTCGTGAATCATAATAATTGTATTCCTGGTGAGGAATAACTACATTTAATCCATCGACTCCTCCTCGAAGAAAAATAACTATTAATCGTTTACGGTTGTTGGTTTGAGCTAATGCCTTTGTTACCCAACCATGACTACCAACAGAGATTATTCCTGAAGCTGATAGTAAGCTAGCAAATTGTAAAAAATTACGTCTTTTCATA
>NZ_CEZPJD010000245.1:0-8277 GCF_983059655.1 Okeania sp. | reverse complement strand
TATTCCTGAAGCTGATAGTAAGCTAGCAAATTGTAAAAAATTACGTCTTTTCATAGTTTTTCTAAAATATTAAATTGGGTCATTTCAGTTATAGGAGAAGGAAGAAGGAAGAGGGAAGAAGGAAGAAGGAAAAATATTGCTTTTTTTAAGTTTTAAGCTTTTAATATGTCCTTACCTTTATAGATCATTTTTTGTGTTTTTTTTCAGCAATTTTCTTCCCTGTTGCCTGTTGCCTGTTGCCTGTTGCCTACTTCTACAAAAAGTCTATTCTTTCTCAGAGATGTCTATTTATTTTTCCATCATTTCTGGACTACCTAACATTAAAGCTGCTTGTAAACCAGCTGGACTACTGCTAATTACTGCTTGAGTTTGGGTAGAAAAATTATTTCCTAAAGTTGCCCTAAGTTGTTGATGATTTACCCGTCTTGGTTTCCCTTGGTTTAACTGACCGCGAGATATAATTGTCGCAAAGCTAATTCTACGCATCATGGCATCGGAATTTAACCATGCTTCTTTAGTGTTTTTATAACCGTCAGGAGTTTTACAGGCATAAAGCTTCATTCCTAATTGCTCCAAAAATTGTTTAATTTTCCCCCATCTTGGTTTGTCAGTATTGCTTGCTCTAGCAGCAGAAACAATATATTGATAAGGGGTTTTAAATTTGCTGTTGTAGTATTTTTCCTGCCAGAATTCAGGACTATTAAATAAAGTTTCTAATACAGAACGAATGTTGCCATTAGTTTGTTGAAATCTTTTAGCTAGTTTATTCACTAGGCTACCGGGAGGCCGATCTGCAACAAAATATTGAGCTAATTTATAACTAATTAAACTGGCGGTAGATGGATGACTTGCGAGAATATCTAAGGCTTTTTCTCCTTCTTCTATTCCACCTGCTTTAATGGGTATTCCTAAAAATATTTTATCGCTGTTATCATGACGTTCTGGAAAAAATTTAAACCCACTCCCATCTCCACCACGACGTTGTATTCCCCAACCTGTAAAAATTCTTGCTAAAGTTATTATATCTTGTTGTGTATAGCCTCCATTGACTCCGATAGTATGAAGCTCCATAAGTTCACGGGCATAGTTTTCATTTAAGCCTTTAAATCTACCACGGGCACCTTGACTGTCAGGAGCAGTATTTAGCCAATTATCTAAATAAAATAACATGGCTGGATGATGAGCTGTTGATCCTAATAAATTACGAAAATTACCAAGTACATAAGGTCGAATAGCGTCTCTTTCGTAAGTGCCAACCAAAAGGCGGGTTAAGTTACCTTTATCTACAGAAATATTGAAGTGGTTAAACCAAAAATCTACCATTACTTCTTGTAGTTGTTTTTGGCTAAATATTGCTTGAATTAAACGTGCATCTTCTGATTCTCGTAAAACTTTTCTGACATTTTTGTTCATTTCTATTCGTTGTTGTTGAGTAAAGCTTTTAGCTCCTTTTTTTAGTCGAGGGATATTTTTTTTATATAATTCTGTTGGAACTAAGTAGAAGTTAGTTAACTTAGCAATTTTTTGTGTTACTTTAGGAGATTCTTTAATAGTTTCTGGTCTTAGTTGAGATTGAATATAATTATTAATTCCCATTGATTTAACTCGTTCTATATCTCCGGGTCTAGGACCAAAACTTAGACGATTCAAAACATTGATTGTTTTGGTATTAATAGATTGACTATCAGCATAGCTAGGACTTGGTAATCCTAAGCAGATAATTAAGCCTAATAGTAAAGATATAATCCAGTAACTAGAGGCTTTTTTCATTAGACTTCTTGCAGAAGTCAGGGAATAGGGGAATGAAATTGTTGATTTCATAATTCAGGGAGTTCACGGAATAGGGAACAGGAATAAATAATTGATAATTTATGTACGATAATTAATGTTATCTTTTATTTTTGGAGATGTATACTTGTATGGGAGCCTTATTATGAAAGTTTTTGCTTTTTGTAAATATTATTTACAGCAGCATATATCAACAATTATAACTTAAATATTTTAATTTTACCACTACATAATTTCTCTGTAAAAATCAGAAATTATCTTATCTTCCCTAAGTGCTTCTGCTAGATTTTGCCTAAAATTAAGGAACTTTCCAAATATTAATCTTCCGGTCCCAACCACCGCTAACTATTGTTTGACCATCAGGACTAATTGCTACTGTACTAATATAACTTGTGTGTCCGTTTAAACTACCTTTTAAGTTACCTGTACTCAGCTCCCAAAACTTGATTGTTTTATCCCAACTGCTACTAATTAAAGTTTTACCATCAGGAGTGATGACTATTGACCAAACTCCATCTATATGTTCTTTTAAACTATGGATTAATTCATCTGTCTGCAAGTTCCAAATGTTAATAGTGCCATCACTACTACTACTAGCTAATATCTGACTATCAGGACTAAAAACTACAGACAAAATTGATAGAGAATTAGTATTTATATTACGAATTAGTTGACCTGTTTGTAGGTTCCATAATTTAATCATATTATCTTTACTACCACTAGCTAGAGATTGGCCGTCAGGACTAATGGCGATCGCATTAATTATCTCAGAATGTCCCTCTAGAGTTCGGATCGACTCTCCACTACTTAAATTCCAAATTTTAATAGTTTTATCCCAGCTCCCACTTACCAACATTTCACCATCAGGAGCGATCGCTACTGCATCTACCACATCGTTATGCCCAGTGAGAGTCTGCACCAGAGTAATATCAGTAACATTTTTATTTTTGGGTAGTTTCCAAATTTTGATAGTTTTGTCATCACTACCACTAACAACTAACTCTTCATTGGGAGATACTACGACTGAATTTATTGATTCTGCGTGAGCTTTCCAAGTGGCTATGATTTCGCCATTCTTAATATCCCTGACTGAAATCATCCCGTTACTGCTACCACTGATGATATGGGAATTTAAAGCAACTACAGAATTAACTATTCCACCTACTTCATTGGAAATTGCCTTTGCTAGAGTAAAATTCACAGCAGTTTCGCTTCCATTTTCCTGTTCAGAGATAGTTGTAGAAATAGGGTCTGTTGCTTCTGTTGGAGTAGTTGTAGTTTGAGCAGTCTGAGGTTGTTGAGAAATAGTTGGCAACGAAACCTGTTGTCGCCACTGCCAAAAAGTATTAATCTCTATTCCTCCAGAAACGATCGCATCAGAGTTTTCTTGCAACTTGACAATACCGTTGATAGCAACTAGACGACCTTCTGTATCTAGCACTGGTCCGCCACTCATCCCCGCTCTGACTAAATTATCATAAAGTAAACTATAACCACCAACAGGTTGCTGACGACCTTTGACTACCCCTGGCGTACTCAGAAAAATTCGTTGTTGGAGGTTGCTGCCAGAACGTGGCCATCCCCCGACATAAACTGGTTTTCCTAGAACTAACTGAGCTGGATCGCCTGTTTCGGCAACAGGGTAATTTTGAGAACTGGTAAATGGTACAATAGCTAAATCTACATTTGGTACTTGTTTAATAAGACTGTAATAAACTGGATGCATTTCTCCATCAGGTGTGCGTACTTGGTAATCTCCTACTTTATTGACAACGTGCCAGTTGGTAAGTACATAATATGTATCTCCTTGTTTTTCGACAATTACTCCTGAGCCGCCTCTGTTTTGTCCATCAATTCTAACTGTAATTTCTCCTGCTATTTTGTTTATTTCTGATTCTGTTAAGCTCAGAGCAACTTCTGATGTTATTAGTGGCATTAAGATAGTGATACTAATAATTAAGCTTCTGATATTAATAGTCTTTAGAGGTAAAATACTAATAATAATGATGGTGATGATTCTCTGAAAATTCATTTTTTGTCAGCAACAGTTTTTTTTAATTCAGATGTTTAATCAAATACTTTACTTCACTTCTCAACCTAAGCAGATATTTTATGCCTAGTATGAATATCATTACAGACATTATATCATGTAGCTGCGTCTAACCTTCTATTGTTGAATTTTACTTCATTTTTTTATTCTTTGCTTAAAGATAAAATATAGCTGCTAAAGTTAATTACTTATGGTTCAAAAGCAACTTTTGTGTAGCACAAATTTGATGCAGTAATATTATACTCATAAAACTAAAGTAGGACAATAATTCTATCACTTAAACAGTCACATGAGAAAAAATTATTTTCTTAAGCTCAAAAAGTAAATGTTGCTAAACTATTGGACTGATAAAAGCCATTAAATACTTTTGAAGCCTTTACTATTTGTTAAAAGAATGCTATGTTTTGTGTTAAAAATAAAAAAAATTTACCGAAAAATTGTGGTTTAAAGCTTTACATTCCAATTTCTCTTGTCTCCTGTCTACTACCCCAGCAAAAAGACTTTTGAGCACAAACCCTAATTAGGACTTACCGATCTAATATCAAAGCATTGACTGATATTGATTGTAGCATTTTTTGGTCTCAAAAAGTCTCAGCTTTTCAGTGGAAAAAGTTCATGCATGCTAGTATTTTGGGATGATTATGGCAGAACAATCTTGGGACAACTTTTCCGACTACCTCTTCTATAATTCCCATTTATCCTGACTTCTGACTCCTGACTCCTATCCCTACCAAAAGACTTTATTCAGCAAACCCTAATAATTAATAATTAATTATTAATTATTAATTATTAATTGTTTAAATACCTCTATTCCCAAGATTAATACTACTGATTTAATGAAGTTTTAAAAACATCATGTTGTAGCCTATATAAAACATAGATTATAATAAATTAAACTGATTTTGTTGAAGTGACTTTGATATGGTAGGGCGAAAAAAGATCGAGTATCAAAAAATACTAAAATCTAGCAAAGAACTAAATTTGCTAATTGTAGAAGATGTGATGGAAGATTTAGCGCTCATAGTACGCACCTTAAAGTCTAATGGTGTAGAATTTACCTATAATGTTGCAGATAGCAAACTAAAATACCAAAAATTACTTCAAGATAATGTATACGATGCCATATTGTCAGATTATTATTTAGCAGATTTTGATATCTTCGAGGTACTGAAATTACTACAAAAATCAGGACAAGAAGTACCTGTGATTTTAATCACATATGATTTACCAGAAGAGAAAGCTTTTAAATGTTTAAAAGCAGGGGTTAATAGTTATCTTTTTAAAGATAGATTATTGAGTTTATCAATTATTTTAGAGCGAGCAACTGCTGAATTTAGATCTAAAAAAGAGCAGCAATGTGCCATTCTCAAGTTACAACAACAAGCTCAACAAGAAGCAATTATTAATCGCATTGTTCAAGGAATGCGTAACACTTTATTACTAGATGAAGTCCTGCAAAATACTGTTGAACAGTTACATGAAATTTTGCAAGTTAGTCATTGTATCATTGTGAGGCTAGACTATCAGAAAAATATTAATCTTTGTCACTTAGATAATATAACGGTTGAATGCAATCGTCAAGTTAGTTTTTCCTACGATGTTCATCAATATTATTCAGAATTACTCGCTACAGGAGAGCAAGTAAAAATTAGTAAATTCGATACAACTATAGACTCAGAAGTTAAAAATCTTATTGACGAGTTTCAAGTGATATCAGTTTTGATTACACCGCTGTTGTATCAGGATACTTATCTGGGTGGAATTATTCTACATCAGTCCGATCGAGAAAGAAAATGGACTGAAGATGAACTATCTCTATTGACATCAATTGCCGATCATTGTGCCATTGCCATCCATCAAGCTGAACTATATCAACAAGCACAAATAGAAATCACCGAACGCAAGCGAGTAGAAGAAAATTTACGCAAAAGTCAGGAACGTTATGCTCTTGCCATTGAAGCAGGCCATGTGGGAATTTGGGAATGGGACTTACAAACTAATATAATTTACCTCGATCCTATATTGAAAGCAATGCTTGGCTATGAAAATTGGGAAATTAGAAACAAAATGGATGATTGGCATCAATTGGTGCATCCAGAAGATCGAGAACAGGTAATGGCAGCCAAAAATGATCACTTAGCAGGGCTGACACCAAAATACGAAATCGAACATAGGATGCAACATAAAGATGGCAGTTACCGATGGTTTTTTTGTTGCGCAGTTGCTATTCCTAATGAAAAAGGAATAACGAATAGAATGATGGGTACAAATACAGACATTACACAATATAAACACGCAGAAGAAACCGTTATTGCTAGTCAGCAGCAGCTTGTAGCTATGATGATGCTTATCCATAATATTACGGAGTGCAAGCAAGCACAACAAGCATTACGAAATAATGAAGTGAAGTTTCGTGCCCTCATTGAGAATGCTAACGATTTAATTTTGATTATTGACGCTGACGGAATCTCTCGTTATATTAGTCCATCACTAATCAGAGTGTTGGGATATATGCCAGAAAAAGCTGTTGGTCAGAGTATTTTCGATCTAATTCATATAGATGATTTATCCCTCATTACCCAGACTTTTCACAAAGCAATTGAAAATCCTGGTATTAGTCAGTCACCTATTGAATATAGAGTTAAGCATAGTAATGGTTATTGGTGCTTTTTTGAAAGTGTTGTCACTAACCTTTTACACGACCCAGCAGTAGAAGGTATTATTGTTAATAGTCATAATATTACTCAACGCAAGTTAATTGAAAAACAATTAAAGCATGATGCACTACACGATCCACTGACTCATCTTCCTAATCGGACTCTGTTTATGGAGCGTTTGGAGCAAACAATTAAATATGCGGAACGTCGAAACAATTTTTCCTTTGCCGTCTTATTTATAGATCTTGACAGATTTAAAGTTGTTAATGATAGTCTTGGTCACAGCATTGGAAATCAACTGATTATTGCGATCGCCGAACAATTAAAAGTATTGATTTCTCGTGGAGACACAGTTGCTCGTCTTGGTGCAGATGAGTTTGTGATTTTGCTAGAATATATTTCAGGAATTAGTGATGCTACCTGTATTGCTAATCGTATTCATGAACAACTAACTTCGCCTTTCCTTTTAGAAGGAAATGAAGTATTTATTACTGCTAGTATTGGTATTGCTCTCAACTCTCCAAATATGGGATCGGCAGAAAATTTTTTACGAGATGCAGAAATAGCTATGCAATCTGCCAAAAATATAGGTAGAGGATGTTATCAAATTTTTTGTACCTCTATGCACACTCAAATTATTAGACGTTTAAAGTTGGAGAACAATTTACAAAGCGCTCTACAAGTTATTAAAAATCAACCTAACGCTCAGTCTCAATTTGTGCTTAACTATCAGCCAATTGTTTCCCTAACCACAAACAATATTATTGGTTTTGAGGCTCTAGTGCGTTGGCAACATCCAGAATTAGGTTTTATTTCTCCTGTTGAATTTATTCCTGTGGCAGAGGAAACAGGGTTAATTATACCTCTTGGTTTGTGGGTATTGAGAGAAGCTTGTCGGCAGTTACGTCAATGGCAAAATAAATTTTCCAATAGCCATGCCTTAAAAATGAATGTTAATCTGTCTGTAAAACAATTTGCTCAAGCAGATTTAATCGAACAAATTGACAAAATTCTCTCAGAAACTCAGCTTGATGGTAGTAATTTAAAACTGGAAATTACTGAAAGTGTTTTAATAGAAAATTATGATTTTGTTACAGAAAAAATGTCTCAGCTAAGAACGCGGAATATTGAACTATGTATTGATGATTTTGGTACAGGATATTCTTCTTTAAGTTATCTACATCGTTTCCCGATGAGTACTTTGAAAATAGATCGCTCTTTTGTGAATAGGATAGGCGTTGCTAATATGGTAAGTGAAGGTTCAATTGACCCTACAGAAATTATCCGTTCAATTATTACTTTATCTCACAATTTAGGTATAAATGTTGTAGCTGAGGGAGTAGAAACTTTAGAACAAGTTCTTCAACTACAAGCGTTAAAATGTGAATATGCTCAGGGTTATTTATTTTCTCAACCCTTAGATATGGCAAAAGCAACAAGTTTACTTGCTAAAATCAACTCTTGGAAAAAATAGTTGGTAGTTCTGTAGATGTAGTGATCTTTATAACCCACATTCCGCACCACAAAATGTAGCAACCGAAGAAGGAGTCAGGAGTCAGGAGACAGGAGACAGAATTTTAGAAGAAAATCATAGCTGCCGTGATTGAGTAATCATGTATAGCAAGTATTTATGCGTAAATTTTTTACTGGGAATTTGATCGACGAAAAAAGTAATTCACTTCAAACTTTCCTCTCTTCCTTCTGCCTTCTGTCTTCTGTCTTCTGTCTTCCCTCAGCCAAAGTATAATTATTTAACCGAACATGATATTACTATCGAAAGGT
>NZ_CEZPJD010000244.1:6334-10100 GCF_983059655.1 Okeania sp. | reverse complement strand
CTATTTCAGAATCGTAAGGTAGCAGGAATTATTCTACCTTGCTTTTTACATTGATAGTAGATGAGTGAATTATAATTAAAGCTGTCAAAAAAGTCATTTTACCATCAAAAATTATAGTGTTTTTTGGTCTAAATTTTTATTAAACTGCTCTCCTAATGATAAATAATCATTCTTTATAGTACCACTCTCACCAATCAATTCTCCAAACATTTCATAAGTATAACTAGCAACAACTTTCTCTCTCTCGTCCTCATTCTCCTCAAGAACTTTAGCATAAGAATGATTGGCATCTACCAAATAAGTAGTCTTCGCCCCATTAATACTTGAACTAACCCGAATATTCCTTTTATCAAATAAGCAAGTTAAATTAATTAAATAGTAAAGTAAGCATTCAGCTTTAATCAAAAAAATGGGGAATATTTGTATTATTGGACCTACGGGTGCGGGCAAGACTACTTATCTAGCAGGATTAGCTTATTGGCCAGAAAAAAGTCACCCAAATTTTCAAATTACAGCCATTACTAACGATGCTCAAAATTTAGCTAATAAAGCTGAAACAATTATTCTCAATGGTGCTTCTTTAGAACCGACTATTATTGATGGAATAAAAATCAAAAGTTTCTATGATTTACCTTTGTATTCTTTCCACATAGAAATCAAGCGTTGGTGGCAAAAAAAATCAGAAGAAATTAATCTAGTAGTGCGAGATTATCCAGGAGAAATTTTTAATGAATTACAAACAGGTATTTCTAATCCTTTACATCAAGAATTTCTGGATGAATGTCTAATCAAAGATAATGTTGGTTGTCTAATTTTACTCCATAAATGGGAGCCAGGAAGCGACATATTTTATAGTAATGTGATGGAGAGATTTATTAATTTAATGGATGAAAGCGATCGCTCCCAAGATTTACGTCTAGCTATAGCAATGAGTAAATGTGAAAGAGGAGAAATTTGGCCAGGCCGTCTTGACCCAGAATTAGACATATTTAAAGTGCATTTACCAAGAACAACCAGTATTTTACAAAAGCGTATTCCTCAACAAAATTTACGGTTTTATGCTATATCTACTTTTGGCGTTCTACAACGAAATGACCCCCGTCCAAATCGTACTGATGAATTAGGAAGTCCCCACTCAATTTTACGGGAACCTTTGAAATGGAAACCTTATGGTATAGTTTCACCCCTGTATTGGTTAAGTCAAGGTAAGAGGATTTCAACAATTAAGAATTAATCATTACCTCTTCTTGAAAATAAGAGGATTGACTCAAAGGAAAATTTTTATTTATTATCCCCTTAAAGGAGGCCCCCTAAATCCCCCAATTTTGGGGGACTTTTAGAAGCAAATTTAATCTTGTTCCCCCCAAATTTGGGGGGCTAGGGGGGCAAAATTTAGTATCAAAAAACTTTTCAGATATCCTCTAAACCACAATTTTTCGGTTAAAAAGAATGTTTAACTCCCTATTAAAGACCAGAATTAATAAGAATTTAAAAGAGGAAAATTGTTCTGGCATTTTACGAGTAATAGGCGATCGCGCTGCTGGTAAAACTACTTATATGGCAGCTTTGGCTAGGTGGCCAAATGCTAATTTTTCTAGTCCTGTTGAATTAGTTACTCCAGCAAATAAAGATGGAGAAGATTTGATTAAGCAAGCAAAAAATTTTATAGAGTCAGGGTTACAAATTGAACAAACTCGTCTAGCTAATGATGTGTTAGAAATTAAGGATTATAGTTTAAGAATTACTTTGAAACCCGAAGATAATTTGAGGGGATCGAATACTGTTTTGAATTTAGATATTAGTTGCAAAGATTACTCTGGAGAATTTTTCAGTGATGTACTTCAGCAAACAGATTCTCAATTACTTAGAGACTATTTAAATGATTGTTTCCCAGCAACGGGAATTATGTTGATGATTGATGGTACAACTCATCGGAAAGATTTAGAATATGCCAGAGGAGTAGATAAGCTTTTAGTAGCATTAGCAAGTCGGGATTTGTTTAGTCAAAAACGGCGTATTGCCTTGGTTTTAACTAAGTGTGAATTAGCTGATTTATGGGTAAATAGAAATAGACCAAAATTTTTAGCAGAGGCACGGTTTCCTACTATTTTTGAAAGATTAGAATCTTGGCAAAATTTGGGAATGGGTAGTGTAGAATATTTTACAACTTCTGCTTTCGGTGTGACAGGAAATAAATATTCTAAACCAAATTCTCAGCAAATTTATCGGGGTCGTGGTGGAGTAGCATCAGTATTAGAAGACTCAAAAAAATGGCGACCTTTTGGCTTAGTTTCTCCTATATATTGGATTTGTACAGGTAAACGTAATTCACAATTAGATTAGGAGAATAGGGAATAGGGAGTAGGGAGTAGGGAGTAGGGAGTAGGGGGAAAGAATTGATAGTTTATGTGCGATAATTAATTTTATTTTTTATTATCGGAGATGTCTAATATTGTTTGACTATTAATCAAGAGTCTCTCCTTAAGGACAGTGTTTAAATTAATATAGACTTTAAGGGCAAGGGAGCCAATTTTTGTAATAAGACAATTAATAAAGGTTTTATCGTAAACTAAAAGCAATAGCTGATAGCTGATTGCTGACCGCTGTTTGCGCAGCATTCCGTAGGAAATGCTTACCTATTAACACCTTCCTCAAATCAGCAAATGGAAACCATTGAAATTCACGAGTTCAGCACAGGTATAATTCCCGAAATATTACCCGATGGTAAATGGATTTCTCGGGGATTTAAAGTAGGGGAATATATGAACTTAACTTTGCCCCAAGTTCCCCATTCTGTAGGAAGAGCAATTGCTAATAAAGGCTTTGAAGTAGCCAAAGACCGTAATAGTCAAGAACCTACTTTTGTCGGGCGAGTTGTATTAAGTATAAGTAATGAAGAACCAGATTATTCAGTAGTTGCGGTAGTAACTACTGGGCAAGATGAATATGGGCGTTCGACTTCTTTTTATCGTTATTTTCTCTGTGTCGGCAAAGATAATATTTGGCAAATATTAGACTGGATAAATACTCAACAACAACAAGGTATTAATCCAGTATTTAATCCATCTGAAACTAAAGAAATTGGTAAACCAAATCAACATACAGTTACTACAAAATTAGAAATAAATTTACCCACAGAATGGCAAAATTGGCTGAGTAGTCAAGTTGTACCTGTAATAATCCCCACTGAATTATCTGACTTACAAATTATTAACAAAATGGCTGAGATTAAAGCCAACGATCTAGCTATATCATGGGCTTATAATGTCGAAGCAATTGAACGACCAGAACAATTTATTATTATTCATCCTGCTAATGCCGAAGTAGCGGCAACCCTGGCGCAAAGACAGACAACGATGATAAAAAATTCCAGGGAAAATATCTCAAAAAATATAGATGAAGCAGCTATAGAAACAGCAATTAAAGGATTAATTAGTGGTTCTCAAATCAAACAAGAATGGGTAGAAAATTTAATTTTAAAATTACAGAATGGTCAAGTTACATCAAAATATTTAAACAATCTGTTTGATAATCTGGGGGCAAGTAATGCTGTTAAACAAGGAAATGCTAATGCTCAAATGGTTAGGTTATTAACTTTAAGAGCAATTTTTATTCCTGAAACTTTACCAGAATATCTGAATTGGTTAAATATTACTGGAGATAGAAAAAAAGAAGACGAAAAACAAAAAATATCTATCAAATTACAATCTCAATTAAGAAATTATCAAAACTTATTAGAACCATTAATTGCAGCAGGAATGAATTA
>NZ_CEZPJD010000244.1:0-6234 GCF_983059655.1 Okeania sp. | reverse complement strand
TCTCAACTCCCCGATTATGAGTTAGCAGCATATTTTTATCAAATTAGTAATGGAAAAGTACCAAAATCAATATTTACATCAGCATTTCCGAAGTCAAAGTCAATTGATGAAATTATAATTTTTGGGTTAAATGTTCGGCAAGAATTAACTGTTTCCGACCGAATAACTATATCTATAAAAAAGTATAGTGTACCAATAGCAGTAACATTTTTCTTACTGCTTTCTCATAGTCTATCTTTTGTTTTAGGATATCAGGTAAGTAAGTTTAATAATGACAGTAATTCTGAGCGAAAAAGAAATGAAACTTCCCTTTCTTCCGAAGATATATTAACCGAAAAAGCAACAAATACTGTCAGTCTAATTTCCTCAGTCAAAATGGAAAAAGCACTAGACAATTTTTCCACTACTAGCAGTGTAATTCGAGAAATAGTCCAGGAACTAGAGATAGAAATATTATCTCAAAATTCAACTGTAATTACAGCAGAAGACGCACGGTTAAAAATTATTCAAGCAATTAAGCAAATTCTAGAAAATGATATAGAACTTCAGTATGCTGGGGCTATAGAAGATGAGCTTTTGGCAGAACCAGAGAAATATTTAGAAGCACAAAAACAATGGATAGAAGCAATTTATTCTTATCAGCAAAAGTTTTTTAGTAGTGGTTTTGGCTATATAGAATCAGATAAACAAACAGCAGGTAGATTAAAGTGTAATGTAGCTGATTTATTGGATATTCAATTACAACAAAGACCTCGATATTGTGAGTGAGGAGTAAGTAGCCAGGAGGCACGAAAGGAAGAGAATTTGGAAAGACTAAAGATGAAACACTCCTTATACCAAATCCGGTTTAGTAAGGAGATATTCAAAAAAATCAAAATCTTTGTCTGATAAGGATTTGAATATTTAGGTAACTACCCTATAATAACCGGATTTTGTATTAGAGGTTGTTTGAGAAGTACCATTTGCTACATATAAGCCCCCTAAATCCCCCAATTTTGGGGAACTTTTAGAAGCACATTGACTCTTGTTCCCCCCAAAGAAAGTTGGGAGGCTAGGGGTGCAAAATTCAGTATCAAAAAACTTTTCAGATATCCTCATTATGCGTAAGTCCTAATTTTATGAAATTGATATTAAATAGAGGCAATACTTGCTCTTGAAAAATTATAGCAGTAGAAACAGAAAGCTCAGACAAATCAAAAGTTTCAAACTAATACCAAATTCAAAAAAGGCAGTTACATCTTAATTTGTCATTTATTCCTAAAAGAAAAAAATATAAATTCCATAAATTATAAAATTTTCACCTTTTTTCCTCTTTTTTATGATTTTTTTCTTTCCCTGTTCCCTGTTCCCTATGTAGTCACTGTAGCAATATGAAATTGGTATAATAAAGTGCCAGATTTTTCCTTCTTCCTTCTTCCTTCTTTCTTCCCTTCAACACTTTTGACTTTTCACTTCCGCATAATGGCCCTAGCTCATCAATGGACTACCATGATGATGAATCAAATACCAATTTCCACCCATCCGCTCAAAAATATTCGTTGCTATACACTGAGCTTTACTTCTCCTACCTCCAATCACTTGCATCAAATTTTCGACCAAAACAACATAACCAATATCCCTATTAATTTCTGTTGTCACAATATCAAGATCGATTTCAATATAATTAGTATTTTTAAATATTAAATCCCAGGAATTCCGAATATTTTCAAAACCACGAATAGCATCACGACCTGGATGAATACAAACCGTATCGATACCCTTGGACAAAAGAGAACTGATAGTTTCGATGTCCCGTTTTTCAAAAGCTCGATAAAAGGCTTGATTTGCTGTTAATATTGCTTGCTTTTCGTCAGTCATAGAATTTTTGGTTTGGATATAGGATAATTATTATTATCTAACGATAGAATCATATTAGCCAGTTCAATCAAATTATTCTCCGATAGACTATGGAAACAACAGAAAAAAAATCATCTAATATATTTTTGAAAATGTTATACATTACCTTCTTTTTGTTAGTAACAGTTGCTATTGTTGTCGGAGTTAATGCCACCTCTGACAAACTAAATTTATTTGCTGGCACCAGACCCGATAATTTAGGCGTATATTCTGGACGACTAGCACCTTGTCCTAATAGTCCAAACTGTGTCAGTAGTTACAGTCAAGATGCAGAACATGGTATACCTTCTCTAAGCTATAACTCTAATAATCCAGAAACAGCGATCGCTAACCTCAAAGAAATAATTGTATCTATGTCTAGGACAAATATTGTTAAGGAGGATAAAAATTACTTGTATGCTGAGTTTACAAGTAAGATAATGGGATTTGTAGATGATGTAGAATTTTATGTAGATGAAGAAGCTAATGCTATTCAAGTACGTTCAGCTTCTCGTCTAGGAGAATCAGATTTAGGTGTTAACCGCGAAAGAGTCGAAACTATTCGGACAAAATGGAACGAACTAAGGAAGTAGGGGAGTAGGGGAGTAGGGGAGTAGGGGAGTAGGGGAGTAGGGGAGTAGGGGAGTATTTTTCTACCTGCTTGGTGCGCGTTCCCTCTCTTGATCGGCATTCCCTTCTACGCCCCCTAAATCCCCCAAACTTGGGGGACTTTTAGAGTTTTATTCCCCCCAAAATTGGCTTGCTCGGGGGGCAAAATCATACCCAGAATCAGCAACGCATCAAACTTTGTACCTTATCGACTCGAAAACTGCTGTAATATATTCACCTTTTATAATGGTCCCTCATCAAAGAAATATAAACCATGGCAACAACCTCAAACTATACAAACACCATCAACCAAACTGAAACAACTGTCCCCCAGTTAGGTGCATTTTTACAAGCACATAATGAAATTGAATACATTCTACCTCCTTTAGTAGGAATCATGATTACCAATAGATTTCAACTACGAGGTGCTACTGCACTTATAGTCAACCTTACAGTTGCAGGTTTTGTACGCCAAATAATTGAACAAATCAAAGCACAAACAGAAACCATACCTGTAATTGATACTGAGCAAACAACTATTTCTCAACCAGTGACAACCGTTGCTAGTGATGACTCACCAACATACACAATAGTGCATTCAGTACCCGGTCGCATCCGACTGCGAATACCAAAAGTAGCATCTGACCCAAATTATGTCAGACGTTTAGAACAACTTTTAACAGCAGACTTCCATGTATTAGGAGTGCGGATAAATACAGCAGCAGCTTCCGTCGCCATCCAGTATCAAGCTGATGGAATGTCAGACTGGGAACTGGGAATGAGACTAATGAATATTATTCAAGAAGCTGATACCGATGAACAGGAAATACCACAACCAGAAGCAAATTCAGAGTCCCCAGAAACACCAGAAGAAACTGATTAAGTACATTTAAGGTTTTGGAAAAAGACAGTTTGACACTGACTTCCAACTTCGACCTGGATGTCATCATCTCTCTAATTTCCCAGTAGGTTAAATCTTTAAAATCATAGGTTTATACTTAGCGGTACTTTGATATTTTTTACAATAAAAATGCCTTCAAAGCTATATTGATAAAATGTAAAATCTAGACTATATAAGGGTTTTATGCTGTTATTAACATACTTTTTGCCAAAGTATCGTTAGCTGGAACAACTATTATAGCAGTCGAAGCAAAGGGTGCAAACATATCAAAAGCTTAAAACAAAGACAACGCCAGATTTTTCCAACTTAAGTTTTTCCTTCTTCCTTCTTCCTTCAGCTATACCAATAATATTACCGAATAATTAATAATTAAATAATTCTGGTAAAAATCCTCCCCTTTTAAGGGGAAAAGCGGTCGTTTGCGGAGCAGTCCGTTAGGATGGGATGGCGAGATTTCCTCCCCATATCCAATCGACCAAGAGAAAAGAAAATATTCCTTATATTCAATTCCGTAGCGGTTTTAACCAGAGGTAATTATCAATTATCCATTATTAATTATCAATTAATGAAGCCACATTCTCACCCGGAACCAAGAAAAATCAACTAAAACCATGAAAACTATCAAATCACAACAATCAGGGTCAACATCAACAGTAACAGTCAAAACTCCCACAATATCATTAGTTCATGGCATTCCTGGAAGAGTCAGACTTCGCGTCATGCACTTGAGTCTAGACAAAAACTATACTGACAATGTACAAACATTATTAGAATCAGATATCCACGTCAAACAAACTCGCATTAACCAAGCAGCAAGTTCGATCGCCATTAATTATCAAACCAAAGGCAAATCAGAAACAGAAATACTAGACCATCTTATATCTCTAATAGAAAACGTCGATCGCTCTACCGTAACAGTTGTCAAAAAAAAAGTTAACTCCCAAACTCCACCAGAAACAGAAGACGAAAATGAAGGAGAATGGTCAAGTTTAGTAATACCAAGTTTAGCAACCCTCTTAGCATTCCTCAGCGGACCATTAAAATTACCAATTTCCCCACAATTGAGCTTTAGCGCCTTGGCCATTGCAGCATTCCCTGTTGTCAAACGAGCTTTCCAGAGCTTATTAATCGAACATTGCCTGAATATAGACTGTCTCGACTTCCTCTCTCTAACCCTCGGTGCCATCCAAGGCAAAGTATTAACCCCCGCATTAGTATTAACTCTCCACGAACTGGGAGATGTGATACGCGAACAAACAGCCAGATCCACCGAAAATCAAACTTCAGACCTGTTAGACACCATCGGACGTTTTGCCTGGGTAGAAAGAGATGGAGAAAAACAACAAATACCAAGCGATCAAGTCAAACGAGGCGATACAGTCATAGTTTACCCTGGAGAACAAATACCAGTAGATGGCGAAGTACTGCAAGGTGAAGCAGTCATTGACCAACAACAACTCACCGGGGAGTCAATGCCAGTAGTAGGAAAATCAGGTACATTAGTCTATGCTTCGACTTTAGTACGTTCCGGTCAAATTTATATTCGAGCAGAAAGAGTAGGCAAACAAACTCGCGCTGCTGCTAGTATCGAACTATTACAAAAAGCTCCAGTGCATGACACTAGAATGGCAAACTATGCCTCTCAAATGGCAGACAAATTAATTTTGCCATCCTTGATATTAGCTGGCATTGTCTTAGCCACAACTCGCGACCCCAGTAGAGCTGCATCTATTCTTACCCTGGACTTTGTCACAGGAATTCGGGTATCAGTTCCCACAGCATTTTTGGGAGCACTAAACCATACTACCAGACACGGTATTTTGGTTAGGAGTGGTCGTACTCTGGAAATGTTAGCCGAAATTGATACTATCGTTTTTGACAAAACTGGTACTTTGACTCAAGGTAATATTGCTGTGGTGGGAGTAGAAACAGTATCAGGGAGAATGAGTGCCACAGAAGTTTTGGCTCTAGCGGCTTCTGCGGAACAACGTATTACTCATCCAGTGGCAGAGGCGATCGTTCGTTACGCTCAGGAACAAGGTGTGAATATTTATCCACGGGGTGAGTGGGAGTATAAAGTAGGATTGGGTATTCAGGTAGATATTAATGGTCAGGATGTTTTGGTCGGTAGTGCTAAGTTTTTGACTCAAGCAGGAGTAGATTTGGACTGCTTCTATGAAAATCATCCTTGTTTTCAGGAAAGTTGTGCCCATACCGACCAAGAATGCCCAGTTTCTGAGTGGTTATCTTTGATTTATGTGGCCTGCAATGGCGAGTTTCAGGGGGCAATTCAATATAAAGACCCAGTGCGTCCAGAAAGTATGCCTCTGATTATGAGATTGCAACAAGAGTACGGTATGGAAGTACATTTATTGACTGGGGATAACGAGGTTAGGGCGAAGATGGTGGCCACAGAGTTGAAAATTCCAGAGTCTCAAGTCCATGCTGAGGCTTTTCCTGACCAAAAAGCTGCTATTGTTCGAGATTTACGTCGCACCGGAAAAACAGTGGCTTTTGTGGGAGATGGATTAAATGATTCTGTGGCTTTAGCTTATGCAGATGTGTCCGTTTCTTTTGAAAATGGTTCGGATGTAGCGAGGGAAACAGCAGATGTGGTGTTGATGAATAACAATTTATCTAGTTTGTTGGAGGCGATCGCTATTGCCAAGCAGACTAAGCATCTCATCGAACAAAATACTGTTATGGTAGTAGGGCCAAATTTGGTAGCTTTAGGGTTGGCCTCGACAGTGGGACTACATCCTCTCATTGCTACGGTGGTCCACAATGGCAGTGCGATCGCTGCTGGTTTAAATAGTTTGCGTCCCCTAGTGCAGCATCAGTTGGAAAGT
>NZ_CEZPJD010000243.1:0-10190 GCF_983059655.1 Okeania sp. | reverse complement strand
CTGAAAAGCTTCTGGCTGAAACCAGAGGTAGTGATAACTAATAACTGATAACTGAAATGACAGGAACACAAGTTAACAAGAGTTATGTTTTAGTCCTGCCCAAGTTAAAGCGGGATAGCGATGTTAGAGCTAGCGATACTCCTGGTAAATGGGATGCTCAACCAAAAAAAGCTTTTCAAGACGTGGCTTCTAGTCTGGATTATAAAGCTCCAGGAGCGGTGAAAAGCGTTAGTTCTGTACCGACTATGTGGGCTCGTCCCCTATCTATGGAGATGGCTTTACATAATCCCTATTATCCCATCCGGGCAGAAATGGTCCAACAGTGGCAGGGGATGTTGGCGGCAGTTGCTCTGGCGGAAGTACGGCGGTTTCCAATAACTGCTCAATTTTTGGACTTGGGGCTAGAGAGAGACAAAAACCCTTTTGCTCGTTCTCTATACGAACTGCTGCCCGATCCAGTTAAAGCTCTGTATGCTTTAGATGGCAAAAACCCCTGGCAAGACGTTTATATATTTCTGTGGAATGAAAAACCCGTGGGTCTTAGCACCCCTAGTACCATTGTGGCCCCCTCTGAAGAAGGAAAATGGGATGGCTTGCCTTGGTGGAACAAACTAACGGGTCAGTTGGAGTCTCCTCAAGGACATCTCAATGTCAGCGAGAAGGCACTCCTTTGGCGCTGGCTGGAAAATTTGCAGGGAATTTTACACAACTACAGGGGTGAAGCAGAAGCAATTGATTCCATCAGCGGGTTATTAGACGAGTTCCAAAAAAGTTTGGGGTCTCGCCCGGATCAGCGTCTGAACTTGAGCAACAATCCTCAGTTTTTTGGTGTTGCCATTAACCGAGGGGTGTTGGAAGGTATTAATCGTCCGGTGAAAGCTGAGGCTCAGTCTTCTTGGGTTCGCTTAGTTCCCAGTCAAAGTAAGGCACAGGCAAAACCTCTATTGATTATTGACCAGGACATTTCTCCAGCTTGGGGAAAGCTGCCTCAAGATATTTGGATACACGAAGAGCAGACTCTGGCTTCGCTACAAATACAAGATTTGTATAACGGCAAAATTACCTGGCAAGATGTTAAGTGGAAGGAATCTAAGGATTTATTTCTGAAAGAATTTCGGTTTGTAGACCAAGATGAGGCTTTACCGGGAGCTTTCCTACCGTCAGGGACGAAGTTAACTTTTCAGGGTCAAACCATTACGCCCCTGATACCGCTCGATCCTATACTCCTAGACTATTTTACCCCGGAAGATTTAATCACCAAGGTTGAACTTGCTCAAATAAATAGCAACGATGGACCCCAAGTGCGAGTAACCCTAGATTTGCCTCTGTCGGGGATGACAGATGACCCTCAGCAGCCTCAGAACTATCGGATTTTTAAGGATTATCCGATAAAAGAGGAAAACGCTTTGCCCGAAGTGCCGGTATTGGAAGTGTGGCCGAACTTCCGGGCTGAGGGATGGCGCTCTTATTATGCTTTTTATTATGATGCTGAACATGGAGAGGATACTTTCCAGGTGAACCTACCGGAAGCGAAAGAACATCATCCTTTTGTAGATGGCAGGGGTGCTTATCAAATAACTTACCTAGAAGAATTTCCCAGTTTTATTGAATGCCAGGATAGTTCGAGAAATCCCATCGGTTTGATCATGCTGAAAAGTCCAGAGAAAGTTAGGTTGGGAGATCGATGGAAAGTGGGGGTAGATTTCGGGACTTCTTTCACCAATATTTATGTCAATAGCAACGATTTATCGGAGCAATTGAAGTTGGAGAACTTGCATTTGAAGGTGACAGAGGTTTTGACAGAAACGCGCAAACCTGTGTTGTTTGAATACTTTGTTCCGGAGAGCTTTATCCCTGCTGACAAACCGTTACCCTTGTCTAGTGTGCTGACAACTAGGGGGAAACCAGACAAGACGCAAAACCCAGATTTCCCAATTATTAATGGTAGGATTTATGTTCCCGATCGCAACAGGTTTGAACCGCTCCGGAGTTGGATAGAAACAGACCTAAAGTGGAAAAATTACATTCCCAACAAGTTGTTTTTGAAACACTTAGCTTTGCATATTAGCGCGATCGCAGCTAAACAAGGAGTCCAACAGATTCAGTGGTGTATTTCCTATCCTACTGCTTTTTCTCGTCGTGACAAAAATCGGTATGCTAAAACCTGGCAAGATTTGACTGAGGAACTTCAAGCTCAAACTGGAATTAGACACATTTGCCCCGATTCAAATGATGTAGGGTTATTCAAAAGTGAGAGTTTGGCGATCGCTCAATATTTTGCAGACCAGGAAAAACATGATTTAATCCGAACAACCTGTATTGATATGGGAGGTGGTACTTCAGATATTTCGGTTTGGTACAAAAACAAGCTCATTCATCAATGTTCGGTTTTATTAGCTGGTCGTCATTTGTTATCAGATTTCTTGGAATTAAATCCAAATTTTTTCGCCCAGATATTTGAGCAGAATCTGAACGAGTGGGCTCGATTAACTGAAGACAAGTTCAGTGCCAAATTGGATGTATTTCTGCGTCTGGAAAGCGAAAATTGGCTGAAAAATAAAAGAGATTTTGCAGAAGACGATCCGAAGTTCCAAGGTTTGCTCCAATTGATGGCAATTGGTATGGGCGGATTGTACTACTATGTAGGGATAGTTTTGGGAGTTCTGGAACAAGAAGGAAAATACCAAAGTCGGGAAATTACTCCGGTTTATATCGGCGGAAATGGCTCTCGACTGTTAAATTGGTTGGCTGAAAGGGGTAAATTTATTCCCTCTTCGGAAGTTAACGATCTGTTGAGTCAGATGTTGACTAAAGGCTCTGGATTTGACGATCGCGTGCTGGAAAAAACGCGATTGAGTCAGAGACCAAAAGATGAGGTAGCTTGCGGTTTAGTCTTGGGTCGTACTCGGTTGACAGGATTGGATAGGAAAACTGAAGATCCGTTGATTGCGGGAGAAAATTGTGAAATTAATGGAGAGTTCATCGACTGGACAGACCGCTTAAAGTTTGAGGGGAATATTCAGCAGTTAGAAATTCGCGATTTAAAACAGTTAAGAACGTTTCTAGACGATTTTCATGTGTCTTTGAAGGAGTTGAAGATTGAGGAAATTCTCCCTCTACAGGATTACGAATTGGGAGATGAACCAGGAGAAGAGCCAGAATCGGCTTATAACCAGGGTCTGTGGCGGGATACGGAGAGGGAGTTGACGAACGTTTTGTTGAATATGAAGGGGGAAACTGATGACATTCGTGTGGAACCGCCGTTTATTATGGGGTTGAAGGCTCTGTTGAAGGTTTTAGCTAAGGAGTGGGCAGGTAAATAGATGGTCTAATTCTGGCTGGAAGTCTGGAGACTTGCAGCCAGATATTTGAGTTCTAGGAATACTAATAGCTAGATATGTCTGAATCCGCGATCGTATAATTTGCGTTGTTGTTAGGATGCGTTAGATAGCTTTAATCACTGGCTGTAAAAGTGAACAATTGTCGCAACATACCATTTTAGAAAAGTTAAGGAGCTTAGTAAGAAATATGAGTAACTGTCCAAAGTGCGGTGCTGAGGTAAAGGAGCAGGATAATTTTTGTTCAAGTTGTGGTTTTAAGCTGCCAGATGCTTCGCCTAGTGAGAAATTTTTAGAGTTTAGGGGGAATAAAGCTCCTGTAAATAAGACAGATGAGGAGAAGCAAGAATCAGGAGAACTATCGGTGAGTTATGTCGAATCCCCAACTGATTATGATTTCGAGCAAGCGGGAAAAAACTCAGAGGAACAAACTCAAGCAGCAGAAAGAGAGAATTTGGCACAGGATGCTTTACGCAATCAACAATTGACTAAATTGCAATATCAAGAAGATGAAGATATTGTTGTGCGATTGGAGCAATTAAAACAGGAGCAGCGACACCAGAACCAAACGATAGCATCGCTCCAGTCTGAGTTGCAAGAATTAAGTCAGAACCAGAAAAACAATTCTGCCTCTTTAGAAGCAGAAAGAGGAGAAATCAGCCAAATTAATAACCAGATATCAGAACTAAAACAGGAGTTCCAACAACAGTTGGAAAATGGGTTGAAGCCAATCAAACAGTTGTTTAGTCTGTTGGGAGGATGGGTACAAAATTATCCAGAATATCTGCCATCGACAACAACAGTAATCCCGCCAGGAAAGCAGCAAACACCTACAAAACCAGCTACTATCGCAGAAACAGAGGAGGAAGGTAAATTACCTCTCAGTCAAGAAGAACAGTTGTTGAAAGACTATAAAGACCCAGAAAAACGTGCTATTTTATCAAAAAATGCGATAACGGTTTCAGCAACAGAAGAGAGTATTGATAACAGTCGTTTGGGTGTTGGTCAACCAGTTCTCAAACCAAAGCGCAGGGGTAACTATTGGATATTAAAACAAGGTACTTCACAGTATTTAGTTCCTAGCGATACGATAAAATTTAATGAATATAGTAACGAGACTCTGGAAAAATTGTTTGAGTGTCAAAGTGCAAATAGTGAAGGATATAAGGATAAATTTGAACTATTAAAACCTGCTAAAGTTTCTTCAATAGAAGAAGAAAAGTGGCAATTGTCTGAGCCAGGAAAATTGGAATTTATTGATTAATCTATCGAATTAAGAGGTTAGTTATTATGTGGAAAAAGATACACAATTGGAAAAGTATTTACAGTTTATTGCTGGCTTTTTTGTTAATGTCTGCTTCTTTAGTTGCTTGTGCGCCAACAGACTCAAAACTAGAAGTTAGTACGGAGGAAACATCAGATATTTCCAATGGAAACGTAGATTTAGAGAAAAGCTTTAACGATGTTGAAACAATTCACAATGAATTTCAAACGTCATTAGAGAATTTCATGAACGATGTCGTTGCAGCAAAAGATGGTTTGAAAGAAAGAGAATTAGTAAATAGTTCTGAAGTTAATCAAAAACTAACAGAACTAGAAACAAAAGTTAGGGATTATAGAGAGCAAATTTTTCAAACTGGAAATGAAGGAAATTTAGAGCAAATTTTTAATGATATAAATCAAAATATCCAAAACATTAAACCAATAACTGAACAGTTAAAAGATGGATTAGGCAAAGAGGCAATTGGTGAACTACAGCTATATCTGAAAGTTATTTCAAGTCGAAATGTAAATTATTTCGGACTGTTAGGTCCAGGTACTCAAGGTGCAGTAAATGGGTTACTGGAAGAAAACAGCGAACAGCTAAAAGATAAAATTATCTCTCTTCGTCAAATTGTCGCACCTTCATCTGTCATTCCTGATGAAAATGATAATGAATTGACTAGAAAAATAGCTGATTTGGAAGCAAGAAATGAAGAATTGTTAGCTATAGTTAAAAATAATCAGGCAGAAATAACCAACTTAAAGAACTTCAACAATGAATTACAATATATTCCTAGTGAATTAAATCAGTTGGAAACTTCACTACTAATATTAAGGATATTAGTTGTCATAATAGTTTTGGTACTAGCAGGAATAATATTAAAGTTATTGTTTGAGGAATTAAAATCTCGAAAGAGGAAAAAGTTAATTCGGGAAAGAAATAATGCTGGTAACTCGACTGGTAATTCCGACATTCAAGAACTTATTTTTGAAGTAGACGACAAAGTAGAAGATTTTTATGAGGAATTAGAAAAAAGGTATAAAACCTGGGATTCTGAAAGGGAAAAATTACAAAATCAAGTAATCAAGCTCCAACAAAATCAGCCAGTAAAGACTACAGACAATAATGCCGATAATAGAAAGTCTATTTTTAAATTAGAACATGAAGTCAAGGAAATATCTAGGCAATTACAAGAAATTTCTAAATGGTGTGATGGTGAACTGAGAAAGCTACAAAGTCAAATAAATCAGAGACAACAAAATCAGCAACTAAGGACTCCAGATAATGTAGCTGGAGGTTATACGGAAGCTCCAAGAACAAACAATTATTCGCCTAGTCCAGTAACACCAGAACCTCAAATGAATCGACAAACATCTGCTAATCAATATGCTGGCTCTTCAGGTCTTCAATTAATATCAACCTATCAGCAAAACCCCCGTTTGTTATCAAGAGATGCTATAGAGGTTTCGGAAACAGACCAAAGCATTGACCAACGTCGTTTGGGTGGCGGTCAAGGAGCAATTCTTCAGAAAAATCGTAAGGGAAACTATTGGATCTTAAATGAGGGTGGGAATGATTACATGGTTCCTAAAAATAACATCAAAATTAATGAGTATAGCTTGGAGACAGTTACAAATTTATTTGAATGTCAGGGATATCGACCTGAATATTCTGGGTTTAAACTAATAAAACCAGCGATAGTTTCTTGTGTATCGAGAGGTGAAGTTTGGCAACTTGTGGAACTTGGTGTACTGCAATTTTATTAATAGGCAATTTAATTTCTTGGGTAAGTCATTTCAGTTATCAGTTATCAGTACCTCTAGTTAAAGTATTGGGATTGAAATATTGAACTTTATTTTTTTCATCTCCTTGAAAGGGGAGGCTTGATCCCTTATTTTTTGGTCAATTATAAGTTAGATAATTGTGGAGTGAAAAGGATACAAAAGTTTATCAGTTTATTTATTATACCTTTCCAAAATTAGTATTTTTGGAACAGTGCAATAAGGGTATCAGAACTTTTTTTGGGGATATTTATTTAATAAAAAAGTGAGCTTTTATGTGGAAAAGTAGTGACATAAAATTATTACTATCTTTGCTTTTAATTCCTGTTTTTTTAGCGAGCAATCCCCTCGAAGCAGCGAATTTTTTATCCAGCAAGGAACTAACAGAAAATCTTTCAAATCCAGATAGTCAAAATTTAGAAGAAAGCCTTAAGGATATTCAAGAAACATACAAACAATTTCAAGAATTAGTAAAAATTTTTCTTGGAGAAATCTACGAAGTAAGAAATGACTTAAAGGCTCGGGAATCACTAAATACTTATGAAATTAATCAAAAACTCAAAGAAATTGAAGCAAAAGTTAACCAATATAAAAACAATTTGCCAACAACTAATGCCCAAGTTTCAGAGCTTTTTGATGAGATAAATCTAATTGTCAAGGAGATTAAACCAATCACTGAACAGTTAAAAGAGGGATTAGGCAAAGAGACAATTGGTAAATTACAAATAAATTTGGGATATCTTGTTAGTGGTCCAAGCGATCCATTTTATGGAGCATTAGGTCCAAATACCAGAGCAAGAATAAAGGAGTCCTTGAGAGGGAAGGGTCAACAGCTAGAAGATAAACTTACTCAGCTTTCTAAAGCGACAGAACAAGTGAGAAAACTACCTTCTACAAAAACTATTGAGGCTCTGAATACAAAAGCTTTAGTTAATAAGAATGAGATAGAAATAGAGAAGTTAAACAATGAATTAAAGAACATTTCTAATGGATTAAATCAGTTGAAAACTTCACTATTAATGTTATGGATATTAGTTATCATAATAGTTTTGGTACTAGCAGGAATAATGTTAAACTTAGTGGTTGAGGCATCGCAATCTCGAAGGAGGAAGAAGTTAACTCAGGAAAGAAATAATATTGCTAACTCAACTGATAATTTCGACATTCAAGAACTTATTTTTGCAGTAGACGATAAAGTAGAGGATATTTATGAGAAACTAGAAAAAATGTCTAATTTATGGGAGACTCAATGGAGGAACCTACAAAACCAAACAAACGATATCCAACAAAGTCAGCAAGTAAAGATTCCAAATGATAATGCTGATAATAAAGAGCTTACAGACTCGCCCACTCTTCAGTTGATATCAGAATATAATAAAAACCCCCGTTCTTTGTTAGAAAATCCTATAGAGGTCTCGGAAACAGACCAAAGCATTGACCAACGTCATCGGTATGGCAGTCAAGGAGCAACTTTTCAGAAATTTCGCAAGGGGAACTATTGGATATTAAATGAGGGTGGGATTGATTACATAGTTCCTAAACATAACATCAAAATTAATGAATATAACAGGAGTACAGTTGCAGATTTATTTGAGTGTCAAGGATACATACCTGAATACTCCGGGTTTAAACTAATAAAACCAGCAAGAGTATCTGCTATTTCTGGTGGAATGTGGCAACTTGTCGAACCTGGTGTGCTGCAATTTTATTAATAGGCAGTAAACTTAAAGTAAATTTATAAATGGGAGGATAACTAATGCCAAATTGTCCGGTTTGCAATACAGAATATCAACAGGAACAGGTGAATTTTTGCCTTACCTGCGGTTGGTACTTAAAGCTTGATTCCAGCAGTGGTGGAAGTTCAGGGTTGAGTTCGTCGGATGCTCTTAAACAAGTAGAAAATTGGGCGAGACGAATGTGGCAAGCGTCATCAAAAACAGCACTGTTACTAAAGGAACAGGAATCTCAATTACAACAATTGAGAGAAGAATACGAAAAGTTACAAGCAGAATTCCAGCAATCTCAACAAGAGCGATCGCTATTGGAATCGAAATTAGATAATTATACAGAAAAGTACGATCAACTGCAAGCAGAATTCCAGCAATTTCAACAAGAGCGATCGCTAGAAATAGTAGAAAAGTTGAATGATTTGACCGAGCAAGTGGTAGCGGGAAATAAAGAACAGGTGGTTGAGAAATCTCAGTTATCAATGATAGAAACAAATTTGCAGGAGCTTTCGGAAAAATTATCGCAAAAAACTGATCCTATGGAAAATCCAGAGTCTGAGTTGCCAGAAATAGTGGCAAATTTGAAGGAGCAAGTAGAGGTAGGGAATCAAGAGCAGGTGGGTCTTCAATCTCAGTTATCAACCATAGAAACAAAATTGCAGGAGCTTTCGGAAAAATTGTCTCAACAGAGTAGTCAAGAGGAACTCTTGGAGAGAATTTCTCAACAGATTAGTTCGCTGACAGAAAGGTTAGAGAAAATTGAAAAATCTTCCTCCTCAAAAGAGTTATCATCTCCCTCATCGTTAACAGATATCAATCTAAGTTGGCAAGAAGCTGAGTTAGCAGCAACTTATAATGCAAACCCAGATTCCTTATTAGAAAGAGCGAGAACAGTATCGGGAACAGAAGCAAGTATTAATCAATTCACTCAGGAGATAGTTTTTGAAACTAACCAAAAGGGAAATTGTTATATAATATCCCAAGGAAGTGACAACTATCTGATTCCTAAACAGGATATCAAACTTAACCAATATAATGAAAAAAATTTTGTCAGATTGTTTAAATATCAAGGTTCCCAGGAAGAGTCTAGCAAACTGTTACTCCTCAAACCTGCTAAAGTATCTCCATTCGGTGAAAGTTGGCGGTTGATCGAGCCTGGTGTGGTTAAGTGGATACAGATAGAAGTGGCAACAAAGCCACCAGAGCCAACAAAGCCACCAGAGCCAACAAAGCCACCAAAGCCAACAGAGCCAACAAAGCCACCAGAGCCAACAAAGCCACCAAAGCCAACAGAGCCACCAAAGCCAACAGAGCCACCAAAGCCACCAAAGCCAACAAAGCCACCAAAGCCAACAGAGCCACCAGAGCCACCAGAGCCACCAAAGCCACCACTACCACCTGAAGAAGCTATTTTGGTAGAACTTTACAATAGCAGTCGTAGTTGGCGATCGAAGAGCTATACAACAGTGAGATATACAACAGTAAAAGTCAATGAGAGCAGCGATGCAGTTGTTTTGGAAAAAGATAAATGGGGACATTATTGGATATTATCTGAGGAAAGCGGTGACTATTTAGCTCCTAAACCGAATACACCGAATACTAATATTAACCCAGATAAGAATGAAAATGTGGAAGGTTTGTTTGAATGTTATGGAAATTGGTCGGGAGAGCTGAAGCAGTTTCAATTGCTGAAACCAGCGAAAGTCGAACCTACAGGAGATGGAGGTAAATGGAAAGTTGTAAAATTGGGCGTATTGAAGTTTGAATCTAAGAAGTTAGAGGATGACAACAACTCTGAAAATGAAAATCAGGCAACAGAAAGTTAAAGGTTAAAAGTCAAAAGTAATATCATGTTTGGATAATTACTGATAATAAAATTTTGGTTTGTAGTTGGACTTGAGCCTCTAAAATACTTACTATTATTGCTATAGTGAAAATATTGTAGTGCGGGCATCTTGCCCGCGATGGGTGTACCTCATAACAGTGGAGACCGCTGTAACTTTTAACTTTTAACTTTTGAGTTCTATGAAACGGTATTATATTCTTTGAAAATTAATAAAATCAATAGAGCAAATTATTA
>NZ_CEZPJD010000242.1:0-10191 GCF_983059655.1 Okeania sp. | reverse complement strand
AGAGTATTTGTCTAATTGTGTTTAACTTTGTCCAATTATTTGAATACTGTTGATAACCCTAATGGTAGCGAAGATGGTTTCGGTGATGGCGGTCAATTTGTTACTTTGACAAATACTCCATTGTTAGAAGCAGAAGATTTCTCGATCAGATAAGCGATTGTTCTTTGTATTAGGCAAAGTCAACTGCTTTAGTAATTACCAAATTATCATTTGCTAGCGGTTTTCATCAAGGTAAACTACAGAAATAGCAGTGAGTATGGTTAAAATTTGAGGAGTCACATAACTGATAGTTGTAGTCTATTAATGAAAAACGCGACTCAAAATCTAAATATTTTTCTTGTAATTTTAAAGTCCCTAAAATAGGGTTTCATTGTTTGTTTTACCATACTCCTGATTTCATTTAAGTTCAATATATTTTGATACTATTAATTAAATATGAATGACAGCTTTTGAGTAATTTACTAACAGTATTTTGTACTTGTTTGGATGCTTTATGATATTGTTTTACTCCTATTTATATTGCAATACGTTTCAGTTAAGGATTTTTTTGGTAGTTCTGTAGTCTGAAAAGCCTATCTAATGGTTTCATATCTTATGAGTTTTCGTCTTAACTGAACTGTATTAGTTTATATTTAGATTTTTAGCAGCAATTTGAACCAATTTTTTTCGTTGCAATAGTTATGTCTGCTGCTTAGGTTTTATCTGTCATTTTTGCTCTTTCCTTTTTGCGATTTCAGCGATGGGTAAAAGTAATTCATCTTTAATTTTATTTTGAACAGAATCAGTTAAATGATAATCACTATAGTATAGACAATATAAAAGTAAAACATTTGCATGATAATATTCCTCTAAAAGCAAGCAATCATACCGACTAAATTGCCAGTTATGACCAATATTACAATACTCAATCATTAATTTTCTGAGCTTTTCCGCCCAATCTTGACTATTAATTTCCCACCAAGCATCAAACAGTTCTTCTTTTTGATTTGGGTCTGGCAATTCGCATTTTAATTTTTGTAATGCTTGTTTTAACTCTAAATCAATATACTGTCCATCTCCAGTCAAATAATCAATTTGACTTGCTAAATAATTTTTAAGATCGAAGCTCGAACACCTGCCAAATTCAAGTATATCGTATAAACTTTTGTCAATTAAAAGGTCGTATAGTCGATATTCATGTATTTCATAAACTACTTTCATTTCTTCGGCAATCTTACTAACATCAGTAGAAGTAATAAAATCAAAAAATACTTCCCCAATTTCTTCTATAGAAGGGATACCAAAAAAACTGGCTAGTTTCAAATATTCTTCTTGCTCGAAAATTCTGAAACTGTACACATATTCAAGACAAAGATAAAAAGCTCTCAAATCTAATGGAGTAAAATCTGAATCTAGAAGAGTAACTTCTCTTAGCCATTCTAAAAAATGCTGGAATTTCTCGTCTCTTACCAATAATTTATCAATTTCTTTCTTCATCAATAGAAGAGTATTATCTAGAGTATCTAATCTTGTCAAAGATTCTGCTCTAATAACTGGATGTAGCCAATATTCTCCCGCTTCAAATTCTATTAAATATCGTCTTTCTAAAGATTCAATTACCTGCATAGTTTCTGATTTTTTTACATCCCAAAGTAAACAAGAAATCCCAATTTGTTGTACTCTAGGAATTTCTCGATAAGGATAAATTCCTAAACGACAGAGAAGATTATAAGCATGACGGTCATGTTCAAATAAACGATCGAACTGACTAGCAATTAAATCCTTAATTTGCCCCTTTAATAAAAATTGTTTATTATCCAGCCAATAATCCTGTAAACTACCACCATAATATGTTTCTATTGGATGGGTAATAACTTTCATTGCTAAAGCATTTCCGCCATAGGCTTTGTGAATTTCACTCAAAGTAAGAGTATTTATATTAATTTCAAATATGCTGAAAAATTCTCGCCATGCGACCTCACTTAATTCTGGCAGTGGATATGATTCTATAAAACTTAATTTTGCCTCATTAATTTGTTCGCGACAAGTAATTAATGTTATGGCATTAATAGTGGGATGATTTAGAACTCTTGTGATTAATTCAATATAATCAAGATGCTTTTGTTTAAATTTTCCCTTTTCATCAAGAGCAGTTTCTAAATTATCAATTAATATTCCTACTTTTTCTTTTTCATTCTGGAGTAAATACTTGAGTTGCTCCAACATATCAATAAATTTTTTTTCAGCTTGCTGTTTAAATTGTTCCTTTATCTGACGTTTTATCCAACTTTTGACAGAAGTAATATATTCAGTATCCATCCCAACATTAAGCTCTAAAATTTTCAGCTTTTGAATTTGCAAATATTCACGAGCAAGAGTTGTTTTTCCAATACCTCCCTTGCCATAAATACCAATAATTTTTGCATTTCGGCTAGTAATAAGAGTATTAATATGAGCGATCGCTTCTTCTCGCCCTACAAAATCTGGTTTTTTGAGAGTATTTATTTCTGTAGTTAATTCTTGCGGTAAATAGTTGTTTGAAGAAAGCAAGATAGATGAATTTTCAGAGCAAGATTTTCGTCTTTCCAATGCTCCTAAAAAATTAGTTTTACTCACATTTTCTCCCAACGCTTTTGATAGTAACTTCCAAAAAGCAGCACCTTCATTTTTAATATGCTGCTCATCATAGCCATTATTTTCAGCAATTTTTCCATAAGTATGCTTTTGAAAAGCACCAATAAAAATAAGCTCTTCAATATCTTTGAGTTTTCTTCGTTCCTTTTGAAAAATTGCCTCATTAACAATTTCTAATACTTCTTGCTCATCCATCATTCTTTGACTAATAAAACTTACTTTTTAGGTGAACCTTACTTTTTCGTACCTAGTCAGGTTACTAAACTTCTTAACTTATCTTACCGACAAATAATGAAATTGTCAGCAGAATAGTTTCATACCTTAAATAAATAGGAAATATCCAAATTTTTATAACCACTAATTCCCACTGGGAAAATATCGACCCCTTTAACTACCAAGAACTCATCCAAGGCAAACATCAACATCGTTATTTACTCCTAAAAACCCTCCGTCAAGCTCAAGAACAAATCATTATTGTTTGCCCTTGGTTAACTCGTTATAGCCTCGATAATAATCTGATTCAAGAATTTAAAAATACCCTTAACCGCAAAGTAAAAATACAGATTAATTGGGGATGGCAACAAGATATTGGTAATGTTATTATTCCTGGTAATGGTTGTTGGGAATTTAAACCTTCTAATACTTGGAAATACGATGCTATGAGTGAATTACGAAAACTTAAACAATTATACCCCAAACATTTTCAACTGAAACTAATAGGCACTCATGCCAAAGTTTGGGTTTGTGATTATAAGTTTGCCGTAGTTACAAGTGCAAATTTTCTCTGTTCAAAACCAGGAAATACTGATAACTGCCATGAAGAAATTGGAATTTGGACTAATAATATTAATAACATTCAAAACTTGATTAATTATTTTTCTAAAGCTCCCAACTTAGCAGCAAAAAAAATTAGCTAGGAATAGATAAAATTAGGATGCGATCGCTCCTCAAAAATAACTCAAAAAGCCATCGCATCCACCTAATATTTTTTCAGCAAAAATATTAATTATTAGGTAGTGTAATCAGCGTTAATTTTCACATAGTCATAACTCAGGTCACATCCCCAAGCTTTTCCACTACCAACACCATCCCCAACTTTGACAGAAATTAACACAGTATCATCCTTGAGGTATTCTCCCGCTGCTCTCTGCTTCAAATACTCGCTAGCAGCAGCTCGGTCAAAATCTAAAGGCTGACCATTTTCCATCATCAAAAAGTCTCCCAACTTGATCTGTAACTGCTCCTGCTCAAACTTCACTCCAGCACGGCCAGCAGCTCCGGCAATTCTTCCCCAGTTGGGATCGCGACCAAAAATAGCTGATTTTACAAGAGAAGATCCGGCAATAGTCTTAGCAATTTGATTAGCAGATGCTTCATCAGATGTTCCTGTAACCTGAACTTCCATCAGACAAGTTGCCCCTTCTCCATCACGAGCAACCGCTTTTGCCAAATAGATACAAACTTCTGTCAACATTGCCTCCAACTTTTCCGCCTCCGCCCCCACATTAGTAATAGCAGAGGTGCGAGACTGACCATTTGCCAAAGCAATTACTGTATCATTAGTACTCGTATCCCCATCAACAGTAATTTGATTAAAACTACGATTAACTGCTCTAGTCAACATCTCTTGCCATAATGGAGGAGAAACCACTGCATCACAAGTTACAAATGACAGCATTGTTGCCATATTTGGATGAATCATCCCAGAACCTTTGGCAATACCACCAATGCGCACCGGGCGATCGCCCATTTTAGTTTCCAGAGCAATTGATTTTGTGGCTAAGTCTGTAGTAACAATAGCTTTTGCTGCCGCTTCTCCCCCTTCCGTAGAAACTGTAGAGACTAACTCGGGAATTGCTGCTTTGAGAGCATCCATTTTAATTCGTTTGCCAATAACTCCTGTAGAAGCTAGTAATATTGACTCTGGAGAAATATTGAGTGTTTTTCCCAATGCTTCAGCACTTTCCACAGCATCCTGCCAACCCAAACTTCCAGTACCAGCATTTGCTTGTCCAGAATTACACAAAATTGCCCTAGCACTTGGTTTAGCTTCTAGCTGTTGCCGACAGTAGTCCACACAAGCAGCTCGTACTTGATTTGTCGTGAAGACTCCAGCTGCGATCGAGTCTACATCTGACAAAATCAAGGCCAAGTCTGGTGCTCCGGAGGGTTTGAACCCCGCAGTAACTCCTGTTGCCCGATATCCTTTGGGAGCTGTTACCCCACCATCAATTACTTGCCAGTCTGACATTTTTCTTCCCTTTATTTGATAATTGTGCTGATTGGCAATTATAAATGATTTAGGGGGTGATTAACTGTTGAATAAAAATTGTAGAAAGTAGTTGCTATTTGTAGAAAAGTGTTTTAATATTAAACAGGTAACTAAAGCTTAGGAAATAATTCAGGTGAATGCGACTTGTTGACAGACATATGATTAACCGAACACATATCTATTGGCAGGTGTGTGATGAGTTAGCCTTTAAATCAAAAAACTTGTACAACCTGGCTAACTATTATTGTCGTCAGCATTTTTTCACTTTTCTCAAAAAGTCTAGATTTAACCAAGCTATATCACGCCACCAAAAATAGTGATGCTTATCTAGCATTGCCCACCAAGGTATCAAAGCAGATAATTAAGTGTTTGACGGCATCTTGGCGTGGCTATTTTCAAGCTATAAAAGAATGGTCATTTCAGTTATCAGTTATCAGTTATCAGTTATCAGTACCTCTGCCTGAAGTCAGAGGCTTGAAATATTGAACTTTATTTTTTTCATCCCCTTGAAAGGGGAGGCTTGAGACCTTCTTTTTTGGTCAAAACACCCACAAAGGTTTCTAGGTAAACCCAAAATACCAAAGTATAAGGACAAAACCAAAGGCCGAAATGTAGTTATCTACTCAAAAGAGTCTGTATATAAAGCACCACTAAAAAACGGTATTTGTCACTTATCTATGAGTGATATCAAAATACCTGTAGTGGTTGAGTCTGTAGTTGAAGTGAGGATAGTACCTGCAACTGGCTGCTATGTAATTGAAGTTGTGTATGAAAAAACTGAACAACAACGGATAGAGTCTACATATATAGCAGGAATAGATTTAGGGATTGATAGATTAGTTGCTCTAGCTACAAACAAGCCTGGTGTGAAACCTCTGCTTGTTAATGGGAAGCCACTAAAAAGCGTCAATCAGCTTTACAACAAGCGAAAAGCTAAATATCAAAGTGTTCTCAAGGGCCAGAAAAAAACTAGCCGTAAGATTGAAGCGTTAACCTATCACCGAAATCGTTTTGTTTCCAATTATCTGCATAACACCAGTTTCTTAGTGGTTGAGTATTTAACCACAAATAATATTGCTACTGTAGTCATAGGCAAAAATGATAATTGGAAACAAGGTGCAAACATGGGCAAAAAAAATAACCAAAATTTTACTCAAATACCTCACGCTAAGTTAATTCAACAGATAACTTATAAGTGTCAACTGGTTGGGGTAAAAGTCATTGAAACTGAAAGATTGTTACACCAGTAAAACATCTGCTATTGACCTAGAATTGCCCTGTAAGCATGAATTGTATGTGGGAAAACGAGTCAAACGTGGTTTGTTTAGAAGTGCCACAGGTAAAGCGATCAATGCTGATGTCAATGGCAGTATTCAGATAATCAGAAAGAAATTCCCAGAGGCATTTAGTGCCGTTTGCGTAGCATTCCGAAGGATGGGAATAGTGAGCTGCGCCGAGAGCGCCAGTGTTGGTTAATCCAATATCAAGATATTAAGCTGTCACGATTTTCTACAGTTTAGTTCATACGGTATTACAGATTAAAATTCATCAAAAATCTATATTTTCATTTGAGGATAAAAAAATCAGTCGCAGCTTCCTTTGATGGATATCTCAGATAGGGAAGCTACGACTCTTGAGTCAAAAACATTATTCAATTATTCAGAAAATATTTCTAACTCATGGAAGCATGACTACGGTCATAAGTAGTGACAAAACTAGGATGTGGTTTTCCTTGAATATTTCCCCAGTAATTATCTGCTTCTACACCGACTTCTGTTGCGGTGCGATTCAGCATTGACTGTTGACGATTTTTCACTAGGTTGTGATGACGGATCATTAAGGAGCGAGCTTGACTTTCTACAGACATATTTTTCGTTCTCCTGTTGCTTGTTGTTGACTTTTGATTTTCACTCTAGCTCATGGAAGCATGACTACGGTCATAAGTAGTGACAAAACTAGGATGTGGTTTTCCTTGAATATTTCCCCAGTAATTATCTGCTTCTACACCGACTTCTGTTGCGGTGCGATTCAGCATTGACTGTTGACGATTTTTCACTAGGTTGTGATGACGGATCATTAAGGAGCGAGCTTGACTTTCTACAGACATATTTTTCGTTCTCCTGTTTAATTAACTGTTGTTTGTTAAAGATTAATGAAGATGGCAAGAAAGAAAATAAACTAGATTATTTTTGGATAATAGCGTGATAGAACTCCGTTCCGCTTACGCGACCAAAAACCTTTTCCCTTTGAACCAATATTTCCTTCTGCCCTCTGCCTTCCTTACTCCAAAGTGTTAAGTATTCAACCGGACATGATATTAGCTCATCGAAGCATGACCACGCTCATAATTTTTCCTAAAGCTAGGCTGTACTTTTCCTTGAATATGGCCCCAATAGTTACTATTTTCTAAGCCCACTTCTACAGCTACTCTGTTTAGCATTGACTGTTGACGATTTTTTACGAGGTGGTGATGACGTACCATTAAAGAGCGTGCTTGAGGTTCAGTAAACATCTTTAGATTTTCTCCCCTGATTATTTAACTTATGTTTGGGAAGTTTTTTCCCTTACACATTCATATTAACTAATAATTCTGTAACTGTTGCTACAAAATGCTATTTATTTACAAATCTTTATATTTATTCTTTCTAAACGCTATATGTAGAGTTACATTATATTAAATTAATATATGTAGCGTTTTGGCGCAATGATGAACCACATCTTTATAAACAAAACCTTGTAGGGACGTTCCCATGGAAATGTCCCTACTGTGGTCTACCCAAATGAAAACCGCTGTAATAAAAAAGAAAATAAGTTATCCCACATATAGCGCTGCGCGCAGGCAACAGAGGGAATAAAAGCTGATAGTATAAGACTTTTAGCTATTGGACACCTTCTGCAATTTGTAAATATGCCAGCACACATTGCTATAAATCATCAATTATTTCCCCCTACTGGCGTGACACAGCAAAACTATGGACTAGATTTTTTCTCCCTTGTCCTCCTTGTCTTTCTGGTCTCCCCACACCCCTCATCTAACCAACCATTTAAGGTGTGTCACGCCACTACTCCCTATTCCCTCTTTTGCTCACTGAATAAAGTGGCTTGTACACTCGATAGTTAATTTGAGGAAAGATATTGTCGATCGCCTCCAGCTTTTCCAACCAACCTGAGTCAATCTTTCCCTGTAGAATATCTTCATAGAGCTTATTAAAACGCATCAAATGAGATCTTGTTCTCCGCACAGCATAAGAAACCATAGTACCCGTACTCATTATAAAAGCCCAATCAGAAGATTGAGCCAGCAAAAGTTCTCTGGCTGCTTGATTTAATGCCCGTAACTCCAACTCATCTGCTGGTGTTCGTCCCGCTAATTCAACCATTCGCTCTGTAGTAGTATGTAGATGAGGATAAATCCAGGAGTTAGTATTATTGAGCCAATATTCATGGAAACCCTTATATCCCCAACTAGACTGTGCTGGAAGACAAACTTGATGTTCTGGGTGTTTCTGCAAATAATCCGCTAAATGAGTCATCCGATAGGTACTTTGGTCATACCAAGTTTTACGGAAGAGGAAATCCAAAAACCAAGGTCCTTCATACCACCAGTGACCAAACAACTCAGCATCGTAGGGAGAAACAATGATCGGAAGTTGCTCCATAATATGGTACAAATGCTCAACCTGGCGTTCCCGATTAAACATAAAATTGCCAGCGTGTTCAGCAGCTTTTTCCCTGGCCCAGTGTGGGTCATAAAGTTGTTTATCTCCTAATCCTAAGCCACGGCCTGTAATTTTATGATATTTAATACCAGTATTCTTTCTCTGGCCATTAGGCATAATATAAGGTTTAATATATTCATATTCTGCTTCCCAACCTAAGTCTTTATAAAACTCTCGATATTCTGGGTCTCCTGGATACCCTACTTGAGAAGACCAAACTTGTTGAGAAGATTCATGGTCTCTAGAAAAAACAGCTACCCCTGTTTCTGTAAAGATAGGAGCATAACTACCAAATCTGGGCCGTGGTCTAGCATATAGTACGCCGTGACTATCTGTTAAAAAGTAACGTATGCCAGCATCTGCCAACATTCGCTCCAGACCTTCATAATAGGCACATTCTGGCACCCAAATCCCTCTAGGACGACGGCCAAAATTTGCTTCATAATCTTGACAAGCAACTTCTATTTGTGCCCAGACTGCCTCCGGATACATTTTCATTAGTGGAAAGTAACCATGAGTGGCTCCACAGGTAATAATTTCTAGGTTATTGCTGTCTTGAAACTGTTTAAATGCAGAAATTAAGTCGCGGTCGTAACGTTCCCAGAGTTCTCTAACATTATTGAAGTGAGTGGCGTAATGTTCTGCAAGGTAGCGGATATGACCGTTATGAAGATTGTGGTCATATTCTTTTTCTGCTAATTCTTCAAGTAAGCTTAAATGATGTTCATAACGTTCTTGTAATAGTGGGTCTCGTAGCATAGACACCAAAGGTGGTGTGAGACTCATAGTAATTTTAAAGTCCACGCCATCTCGTTTTAATCCCTCAAACATTTGTATCAGGGGGACATAAGTTTCGGTTATTGCTTCAAAGAGCCACTCTTCTTCTAGGACATAATCACTTTCTGGATGTCGTACAAAAGGTAGATGGGCATGAAGAACAAAGGCGAGGTAGCCAATAGCCATAGTTTTTAAGGGTAATTAATAAAAGGGTGAACTAAAATTGAAAATATTTACAATGTTTTAAGATTGTAAGGGTAAAGAGTACAAAAGTTAACTAGCTTTTAGCTATCAGCTATTAGCTATCAGCTTTTATGACTCTTGGTAAAAATCCCCGCCTTCTTATATGTCGGATGGCCCTCGGAGGAATTGAAATCCCTTTTCCGTTCCAGAATGCTCCGCAAACAAAGGCATTTCAACAAAGAATATGCTAGCTGGCCACTGAAGTTCTTCTTTAATGTCTACTAGTAGCTAATACACATCTCCAATAATAAAAAAGAAAATAAGTTATCGCACAGAAATTATCAATTCTTTCCCCCTACTCCCTACTCCCTACTCCCTACTCCCTCTTTTCTGGATATGTCTAATACCAAGCGTGAAAAAAGAATGCTACAAAAATGTAGATATTGATTCGGATATGCTTAAAAATAGCTAATACAGTTCATTTTAGATAGTTATATCTATCTTTTTTCCCTTTTTTTCAATATTTAACCCTTCTTCCTTTTTCCCTCTCTTCCCTCTTCCTTATTTTGTACGGACGTTGCATGCAACGTCCCTAACATTTGTAACAAACATTTATAAAATTGGTAT
>NZ_CEZPJD010000241.1:0-10236 GCF_983059655.1 Okeania sp. | reverse complement strand
GTTATCAGTTATCAGTTATCAGTTATCAGTTATCAGTTATCAGTTATCAGTTATTTAGGGTTTGCTGAATAAAGTTTTTTAGTAAGAGAAGTAGCCAGAATTTCCTACGGAATGCTCCGCAAACAGGAGGAATGGGAATTATAGAAGAAGTAGTTAGAAGAATAGTACCTTGATTGTTCTGCCATAATCGTCCCAAAATACTACCATGCATGAGCTTTTCGGTCTAAAAAGCTTGCACTTTTTTCAAACAAAAAAGGCACTTACCAATATCAGTCAATGCTTTGATATTTAATCAGCAAGCCCTATTTATATTACTATTTTGTAGGTCTGAAATTATCATTGTTAATGACAATCCCAATTATAAAGAACTGTAGAAAAATCTAACGTTTTTAAGTGAGAAGGTTTAATAAAAAAATTACCAATTCCTGCATCTCCCCAACAAATATAATTTGTCTCGCCATGATGTCCATAATCTGAATCAATTTGTAATAATAAAATATAATCTTCATATTCAGGATTGAAACGAGGATCTTCTTGAGTAAAATCAGGATATCCCCCTAGCTTATGCTGATTTTCATGGACCCAAAAATACTGACTAAACCAGCGGTCGTAAATGTCTAGTAAATCATCATCATCAAAATTAGGAAAATACAGATTAAAAGCTGCATCATTTGTATGTATAGGTGAATAATAATTGGTAAAAATTAAATTAAATTCACCCCTGATAGGAGTTTCATGATGCTCTTCTAAAAAATCAAAATCTGTAATTAAATTATTAACGTTTTCGACAATTTCTTCAAAATATATAATTTTGAAGCCATCTTGATTAGTTGGATAATTAAAATCGAAACCATAAGAAGGATCGTTACCATCAATATAAAATTGTAAAATTCCTTGAGTGGGAAAATTCTCTAACTGAGGCATTTTTGAAAAGTTAAGTTGGGCTAACAATTTTAAATATTCACCCTTTTTATTAGTTGGATAATCAATTGTTCGAGGTAAATAGGGAAGTCCTCCAAATTTACTTTCCCACCATGGGGTAGAATTAGGTTTAATATCAATTTTTAAATAAGGTTTAATGCTATTAGAGATCGCTTCATGGTATGGTTCTAACCCGTCGGGTAAATTAAGCTCGAGTGACGATATCATAATTAGGTAGTCCTTTAATTAATGGATAATTGATAATGCATAATTGATAATTGCCTCTCCTTAAAAGGGAGAGGATTGACAAAGAAGGAAAAAATTTATTCTCTGGGTCGATTGTATATGGCGTTTTGCTGACGCATAACTACGTTAACGGCTGTCGCCGACATGGAAAGCGTAGCATGACCTAGGAAAAAGCGGAGCGACTCTGCAAGAGCGGGTTTCCTAGCCATCCCACCCAACGGGTGCGCTCCGAAGAGCGACCGCTTTTTTCCCCTTGAAAGAGGAAGCTTTTAACCCAAATTGTTTAATTATTTAATTATTCGGTAAATGTATTGATAAAATTATACTTATGGTGATTAATGACGCTTTTAATTATTACAAATGATAACTGAAATTACTAGGTATTAATATGAATTACTCCAAATATAAACAGTTATTTTATTCAGAAATTAATCAACCTGATGAAAAAATAGATTTAGCTAAAGCTGCTCTTTATTTAGCTTTAGAATATCAACCAAAATTTGACCCTGATGAATATCTGAATGCTCTGGATACCATGGCAAATGAAGTCCGAGAAAAATTACCAGAAACACTTTACCCTCTACAAATTATTAAAACTATTAATAACTATCTCTATGATGATTTAAATTTTGCTGGAAATACAATTGACTATTACGATCCACAAAATAGTTTTTTGAATCAAGTAATAGAAAGACGCACTGGTATTCCAATTACTTTATCTCTAGTCTATTTAGAAATTGCTAATAGAATTAATTTTCCGATGGTTGGTATTGGAATGCCAGGGCATTTTTTAATTCGACCTGATTTTGAAGACGCTGGCATATATGTAGATGCTTTTAATCGAGGTGAAATTCTTTTTCCTCAAGATTGTCAAGAAAGATTGGCCAATATTTATGGTCGAGAGGTAGAGCTACAACCTCAGTTTTTGGCAAAGGTAAGTAAAAAACAATTTTTAGCACGAATGTTGACAAATCTTAAAGGAATTTATTTGAACCGAAATGAGGGGTTAAAAGCTATTGCAGCTATCGATAGAATTTTATTATTATTTCCTGATGCAATTGTAGAAAGGCGAGACCGAGGCGTATTATATTACCAGTTAAACTTTTGGGCAAAATCTCGTCAAGATTTAGAGAGTTATCTAGTAAATCTTCCTCAAGCAGAGGATGCAGATATAATAAGAAAATTACTGCATAGTATGAGTCAAAATTCATAACTGAATATGACAAATTTGGGGAACCCGATATCTCATATTTCAGACCTTAGATACAAGAGTGAAAATACATTGAACAAATGTAGTTATTAATTTGTGAGGAATAGCAGAATGAAAAATATTTTCAATTCAGGGGAGTCGAACAATAAATTAAAAAAATTTGCTGATTTTAGGCAAGGAATATCAAAATTTTTCTACCTTTTTTTTGCCGGATTTTTGGCAATTATTAGTAGTGTTTTAATCTTTACTGCTCAACCAGCAGATGCTATAGATGAAATTAAAATTACCTATGATGGTTTGAATATACCTATAGTTATTGCCGATCTAGTAACTTTTGCTGAGACAGGAGAACAGTCCGAGCAATTAAAGTCACTGTTTTTAACTGCAAATGCTACTCAGGAAAATATTGATACAGTTCGGGAAATTTTAAATTATAAATTAGAGGTTGAAGCTGATTTTGTAAATACATTATTAGAATCGCGTTATGGCAAACTTGGTGTGGAAGAATTTAGTCGTTATTTTTCTCCAGATAGTAATGTATCTCAAGTAACTAACGATATTATTGATACAGTTAATCGAATGATTAGTGATGGAGAAATATCATTTTTAGAAATGGTGCAAGAGTTTAAATGGACAGATAAAATTGTGATTGATGCTAAAGGAATTGAAACATTTTTTGTAGAGACTATTGATTTTGCGAAAAGAGGATTAGAATTTCTCAAGGCCCAGCCACAGGTACAAAAATTATTCTGTGAGTAGTCTGCATGGAAAAAATAAGAAGGCAGAAGGAAGAAGTAAGAAGAAGGAAAAATTTAGCTTGTCTAAAGTTTTAAGCTTTTGATACGTCAAATACAGCAATGGTAACTGCTGTAATTATTAATTATTAATTAGGGTTTGCTGAAAAAGTCTTTTAGTAGGGATAAGAGACAGGAGAAATGGGAATTGAAAGGAGGTGGGAGTAAGAATTATCCTTTAATTTTTCTGCCCAACTATGCGCCTCAAATACTAACTTTTTGGGCGTTTTAGACTGAACAGGCACACTTTTTTCCAGCCCAAAAAGGCTAAAGTATTTACATGTCAATGGTAAGCATTTCCTGCGGACTGCTGCGCAAACAGCTATTAGCAGTCAGCTAGCCTCCTCCGGAGGAACTGCGTTAAAAGCAACAAAACTCTCTGTTATGGAAAAGTTGTTTATTTAACAACTGACTTTAAGAGCAAGGGAACCAACTTTTATAGTAAGACAATTAATAAAGCTTTTGTCCTAAAATTAAAAGCAATAGTTGATAGCTGATGGCTGACGGCTGAATGCTTACTATCAATGCTTTGAGATTTAATCAGCAAACCCTAATTATTGAAAACAAATTTGTTGTCATAAACTTTTGATAAATTAAACCCCATATCTGCCCAAGAAATTAAGAAGAGAAAATTGAAAATAAGGACTTGAATTTTATTCTTTACTTATTCTTCCTTTTCTTGACATAAAATTACCAGACCTGAAACACAAAAACAAGTAATTTAAGGCGGTATTTTTTTGAATTTTAACTGCTGGAATATAATGATTTAGATGCAGATAAAAAATAATAAGTACCTGCACCTAAATTGTCTATTTATTTATAGTATTGCTCTTCTGCTACTCTCTTCAAACGTAGCAGTTGAGCTTCCATATCTGCCTTTGTCCATGAGGCAGCAAACTGATTAAAACCGAATTTAATTACAGGATTAGGTATCTCAAATTCAAAACGATTTAATAAACAAGTACCCTCAACTTCTGGTTGACATTCCCAGCGATCGCGACCTCGAAAAAAGCCCTTAAATTCCCAAACAATTAAACCCGGTTCTCGTTCTGCCACAACGCTATCTAGAGAGGGATTTAGAAAGGGAATATTTATGATAAATCTACTACGACTTCCCACAAAAGTATCCCATTTTCCCACAGGTTCACAGCGTAACATTGGATTTAACCACTTGTGCATGAGAATGTTATTAGTAATACAATCCTCTACAATAGTGGCACTGGCACGAATTAAAATAGATTGCTCAAAAACTTGACTAAATGACATAATTACCTTCAAGCTATAAGGCATATATTGGTAATCTCATCAGGTTGCTAATTTAAAGGTCACATTAACCCAAGAAAACCATGAATGGCACTTGGCAAATTATTACACAATCAATCAATGAGCCAATTCAGGCTAATTTAATGTTAGCCTCAAATATTTTGGCACAAACTGAAGCAAATGCCTTAAACCAGTTGTCCCAAAATTTCAACAAACAGTTGATTTTGGACACAGTTACAGCAATTGCAATTCTAGCAATTGGCTGGATAGTGGCTTCAATTATTTCCGGCATAGTTGGAAAAATATTCAAAAAGACAAATATCGATAACAAAATTGCTGGTTGGGTGACAGGTAGTCAGGAACAAGCTCAGAATTTACCTGTAGAGAAATGGATCTCTTCTCTGGTGTTCTGGATCATTATGATCTTTGTTCTGATAGCTTTCTTTGACAAACTAAAACTCACGGCAGTTTCTCAACCTCTCAATGCCTTCCTCACAGAAATAACTAGCTTTTTACCTAATGTAGCAGCTGCCCTAATTTGGCTAGGTATTGCCTGGTTAGTAGCAACTATAGCTAAATTAGCAGTTAGCAGAGGATTGAAGACATTTGGTTTAGATGACCGTCTCAACCAACAAGTTAGTGATGGACAAACAGAAAATCAAGTAGAAATTAGCGATACTATTGCTAATGCTATCTATTGGTTGATTTTCTTGCTATTCTTGCCTGTAATCCTGGAAGCTTTGCAACTACAGATTGCTCTACAACCTGTTCAAAACATGGTTGATCAAATCTTGCAGTCTCTTCCCAGAATTCTCAAGGCTGTTATTCTAGCTGGAGTAGGTTGGTTACTTGCTACTGTAGTTAAGAAAGTTGTTACTAATCTTTTGGCTGCTACAGGTGTAGACCAAATGGGTAGTAGGTTTGGTATGAGTCAAACCACTGGAAGTCAAAATCTTTCCTCAATTATTGGCACAGTTGTTTATGTATTGATTTTGATTCCTGTAGCGATCGCTGCTCTGAGCGCTCTAGATATTGAGGCCATTACTACTCCTGCAGTGGCAATGCTCAATGATATTCTGACGTTTATTCCGAAAATCTTTGCTGCTACTGTGATTTTAGTAGTTGCTTATTTTGTTGGTCGGTTTGTTAGTGATTTAATTACTAATCTTCTAACAAGCATTGGTTTCAATAACCTGTTCAATTGGCTTGGTTTAAGTTCAACCCCGCCATCTACACGACCATCTACATCATCAGATTCTGACCCAAATGCTACTGTAATCCAGGGTGAACTAACTACACCTACTGCAAAAACTCCTTCAGAAATTGCTGGTATTGTAGCTTTCGTGGGCATTATCCTTTTTGCAACGGTTTCAGCTACCCAGATTATGGAATTGGAGGCTCTGACCTTAATTGTCAATGTTGTAATTTATATTGCAGGTCGGGTTCTTTATGGTTTAGTAGTATTGGCTATAGGTCTGTACTTGGCTAACCTTGCTTATAATTTAATCAGCAGTTCTGGTAATTCTCAAGCTCGACTTTTGGGCCAGCTAGCTCGAATTGGAATTATTGTTTTAGTCTCGGCTATGGCTCTACAGCAAATGGGAATTGCTCCGAGCATTGTGAATCTAGCTTTTGGACTTTTCATGGGAGCAATGGCAGTAGCTATTGCTTTAGCTTTTGGTTTAGGAGGACGAGATATTGCCTCTTCTAAGATTCAAGAATGGTTAGAGCAATTCAAAAGTAAGAATTAATATTCAATCAGAGTTCTAGCAAAGTTCTTGATTTGGGAGAATGGGAAATTCAAAAATTCTATAACCCGTTCTCCCTATGTTTGAAGTTGAACTATATCTACTACAAAGTCACAAAAACATTCAATAATTTATCTCAAAAATTCACAGATAACTGATCAACTTATAGAATTTGTTCCGCAGACTCTCTACTATCTACTGCTTTCCCATCTATAAGCATTACGCATTCTTATTGGCAAAAGAAGTTATCCCGCAGGCACGACATAGATTTTAGGAGGAGTAGTTGGTTGGTAAGTTGGACGAGTATTTAGAACTCTTTCTCCACTATCAATTGCTTCTTGAAGATATGCCCGCTTTATTGCTTCGTGACATTGAGGATATAAATAAATAGATCTAGCATATTTCAAAGCATCCGCTAATTCGGTCATTTGATTATAAGATAGACCATGTCGTGAACTCCAAGGGTCCATAATAATCTTACTTTGTATGTTAGAAATACGTTGTTTTGCTGAATAAATAACTGATTCACAAGTTTGCGCATAAGCAGTATTGCAGCCCAATATAATGGTTCCGAGTGCTAAGAAAGATGTTACTAATAACTTTTTCATAGTCAAAATTACTCTAGGACTAAAAGGATTTTTACTTAGAATTATTCGATTACATTATAAGCAAAAGTTATTCATTTAGTAATTAGAGAAAATACGGTGAAATTTATGAAAATCTTATCCATATTTTGTAACAAACTGCAAAAAAAAGTAATTTCAATAAATAATTATTATTTTCATTTGTGAAAAATCTTTATTTTTATAGATAGGTTTAATCCTTGGAACAGTAATCATACTAAATCGAGTTTAGCTAGACCACAAACAAGTCAGACAATCTATAACTATATATATCAAGCTTTTCTTAAATAAGATATGTGGTCTATAGTAATCGGATTTCGTATGATATAATAATATTGAGATGCGTTTCAGGTCACTTCCTCACAAGGTATTTCTGATTCTATTACTAAAACGATCTAGTTTTTATGAGTACAGAAGTTCGTACAACAGAAGCAGCATTTTTACTTAACATATCAACAGGTAGACTGCGGATACTACTACAACAAAATAGAGTAGTAGGAGCCTACAAAGTTAAAAGATTATGGATGATTCCCCTCAACAACCGAGGAGTACCAGAAATTACACCTGGTCGTCGAGGTCCTGAAGGAACTTGGAATAAGGCTGAACGTACAGGCAATACCTTTATCCATGTTCTACGAAAGACTATTGATTATAACCGAGATAATAAAACTTCTCACCCCGCAATTGCTGTGAAAGTAGGAGGTAAGAAAGAGTATTGCCATGCTATAAAAATTAACGGACCTTGCCAAATAGTTTATCAGCCTCATCAACCGAACAATAGTCAAGCAGGCGGAGCTCGTCTGTGGATTGAGGTTGAGCCACAACATATAGTAGAACGAATTTATTTTTCAAGAGGAGATTATGGTCCGCCTCCGGAAGTTATCGAGCAGAGGCAAAAGTTTAAAAGAAAGAGGAAAGAAAAAGCTCAAAAATCTTCTCAGAATAAGTGTTCGAGAAAATCAAAGAAAAAATCTGATTGAGAGAATGGGGAATCCAAAAATTCTATATCCCGTTCTCCCTAGATCTAAACTTAAACTGTTAAGGTAGGTAAGCAAAATCAAGCAGAAATAGTCACAAAAATATTTAATAAATCATCCCAGAATTTCACAGACAACTGATAACCTTGTAAAATTTGATTAGCAAACTCTTCACTATCTCCTACTTCACCATCTATAGCATTACGCATTCTTACGGCATGGGAATGATCTATCTCTCCAGTATGAATACCCCAAAACTCTAAGTTTAATTTAGGTAATACATCTTCTAAGTCTTTGCGACCTTGAATTTGTGCCCAAATTTCTTCTAATATTGGACCACAAATACATTCAGTACCCATACCTGCCATACCAATAGCAACTTGACATACTCCCGGCATCAAATCAGAGATTATGATGCGGGATTCTCATCATTGATGATTCTACGCTCATAGAGACAACTTAAATTAGAAATATTGCTATTACTAATCCAGAGGTCGGACTCTCCCGTAGCTTTTGGGTTTCCCCCAGGTTCCGAGTGCCCCTCGGTACTGTTGACTATTGCTCCCAACATTTCTAAACCTTTAGCTAGAATGTTTCTTGCTGCATTATGGTCTCTATCAGCAGTATAGCCACAATGCGGACATTTGTGGGTTCTAACTGATAATGATTTCTTAACTGTCTGTCCACAATTTGAACAATTTTGGCTAGTGAAATGTGGAGGTACTGCTATGCAAGCAATTCCATGCAACTTAGCATAGTATTCTAACCATTCTGTGAACTGATACCAGCTTGCATCAGATATGGACTTAGCTAAATGATGATTTTTAACTAGGTTAGCAATCTTTAAATCTTCATAGACTACCAAATCGTTAGATTGGATTAACGCCCGTGCAGTCTTTACTGCATGGTCTTTACGCTGTCTACTGATTTTGAGATGCTGCCTGGCTAATTGCTTTCTGGCTTTGTGGTAGTTATTTGACTGAGGTTTCTTACCTTTCTCGTAGCGACGTGATATTCTCCTTTGTAGCTTTTTTAGTCGTTTTTCCGACTTCCTCAAGTACTTAGGATTTTCTACAGCACTACCATTACTATCAGTATAGAAAGCATTTAAACCTAAATCTATTCCTACTACATTGCCTTGAAAATTATGAGTTTCTTTTCTCTCAACATTTACTAAAAATTGACAATAATAACCATCAGCACGTCTAACAACTCTTACACGACTTATTTGTTGTTCTGAATACCAGACTAAATCACGGCTTGTCCACAACTCAAATACACCTGCTTTAAAACCATCTTTAAATTCAATTTTCTTTCTGTCTGGAGATAGCACATAACCAGTTGTTTTATACTCTATTGAACGAGTAAATTTTTTGAATTTAGGATAACCCTTTTTACCTGGTAATTTCAGTCTACAATTTTTGTAGAATCGCTGTATTGATTGCCATGCTCTATCGGCTGATGCTTGTCTTGCTTGAGAGTTTAACTTTTTAGCCCAAGGAAAATTACTATCCTTTGCTAGTTGTGAACAAAGCTTTTGTAAGTCGTTGCGTTTGACATCTTTATTATCCATCCAATAGCGCAAACAACTATTTCTGACGAATTGACCTGTGAGAATCATTTCATCTAAAACTTTGTACTGATTTTGACTGCCTTTTAATTTAGCCTCAATTACTAGCAAAGATATTATTAATTCCTCGACTACATCTATTGTTATAGCTAAATTTACCCAAAATGTCTACTAGATAAACTATTAATATTTGTGTATAATTATGACATCGTTTGCGGAGCATTCCGTAGGAAATCATAATTATACACACACCATTCATCCAGGCGCTAAATTAAAAATTATAGCGCTGGCCTTCTGGTGATTCTAGGTAAATTGGATAGGTTTTTAAGTCATTCTCATAATTTTCAATTAGAGCATCAACTTGTGGATTAATTGTATTGGTGAGCATGGTTCCACCAAAAGCTTCATTCAAGCCAAACAAGAATTTTTTGAGTAAATTATAGTGAGAATTATTAGGGTTTCCATCACCTGTTTCTTCAAAATAAATCTCATCTAAAAGAACTTTTAATTTACCTGGTTTAATGACATTACAAACATAGTTTAAGCTTTGATCATGGATTTTAGTTATATAAGAATATTGTTCTAAAACTTTAATTAATTCAGGTATAGAAATATTTCGTAAATTTTGGAGTCTAGGGTCAAATGCGGGGTTGCCAGAGAACTTGCTGCTATCAATAACTTGCCAAAAACTTTGTTTGATAGAGGGGGAAGTCATTAAAACCATTATGTCTTGCTCCTTGTGTTTAAGTTTGTTGAACTGATTGATTTATCTTGATAACTATAATGATTTCTCAAACTAAAAATTTACGGATAGTAAATTGGGATATTGATAATAGACTTGTCGCTTTATAAGGTAAAGTATAGAGTTAGTAGGGTGTTTGAAA
>NZ_CEZPJD010000240.1:0-10247 GCF_983059655.1 Okeania sp. | reverse complement strand
CCTGTTCCCTAAAAATAGTAAGATTTTTATACACAAATAAAATAGGATTGCTATAGTTTTAAGCAATTATTTTACCGAAAAATCGTGGGTATGCGCCTCCCCTTTTAAGGGGATAAAAAGCGGTCGAGAGATGGCGAGGAAACCTGCGCCATATCTAATCGACCAAGAGAAAAAATAATTCCGTACTTCAAGCCTCTTGCTTTCCTACGGAATGCTCCGCAAACAGCTAGAGGTACTGATAACTGATAACTGAAATGACCCGCTCGAGGAGCGAAAATATTTGTGACATCCTGAAAGTTAATTGGTATGAATAGTTGACATTTAGACTCAGTTATTAATTATTACCAATCCAGCAAAGGTCTATATATATCCTTATTTGTTCCATTTCTAGCCATTAAATTCTATAGTTACAGCAATAATCTTACTTTTAATTTTTTACTTTTATTATGAATAATACTTCTCCTACTGAGTCTCGCTTTATTTGGCACAAATGGTGGTTCTGGATACTTGTATTAGTGTTGAGTGGAACTATAACTACTTCTTTTGGGGCAATAACTGCTCTATTTGCTCCGGTTGAACCACAGTTTTTCAGCGAACTACTCCAGAAATTTACCTCAGATGTCCTATGGCGTAAACGTCTGCCTTACCAACTCTCACGACCGATGAATATTCTAGTCATGGGAATTGACCAAGTTTCAGGGGTGGCAGAAAATTCTCCGGATGTGTTTGAGGGTCGTAGCGATACTTTACTGTTAGTACAAGCTAATCCTACTACACAGACTGTCAGTTTACTTTCAGTACCACGAGATACTCAAGTCCTAATTCCCAAAGTTGGTATTGCTAAAATTAATGAAGCTAATGTCTATGGAGGGCCACAACTGGTAGAAAGTGTTTTAGAGAATACTTTAAGTGGTTTTGAGATTGACCGATATGTGCGAGTTAGTAAGGGAGCCTTTCGAGAATTAGTCGAACAACTTGGTGGGGTAGAAATTTTTGTTCCTCAACCTATGTCTTATACTGATAAAACTCAACAGCTAAAAATAGATTTAAAGTCTGGTTGGCAAACTCTCAATGGAGAACAAGCAGAACAATTTGCTCGTTTCCGAGAAGAAGTTTATGGAGATATTGGTCGTATTCAACGACAACAAGTTTTGCTCAAGGCGCTCCAAAACCGCGTTACTAATGTCGCAGTTTTACCTCGGTTGCCTAATATTATTCAGGTGATGCTGAAGTATGTGGATACTAATTTAAGTTTTTCTGAAATGTTGGCTTTAGTGAGTTTTAGTCTAGATTTGGAAAGGGATGATTTGAGAATGGTAATGTTGCCAGGAAGAGCTAGTTCTACTAATGAGTATTTGACTAGCTATTGGATTATAGACCAACCTGGTCGAGACCGAATTCTTAAACAATATTTTAATTTCAAGTTAGAAGATTTTAATTATAACGATCTATTTCATCCGAAAAAAGTTAATGAAACTTTGTCTTTTGAGGCTAAAATAGCTATTCAAAATGCCTCTAGTAATTCTCAAGCAGCGACAAATTTTGCTCGATACTTGCGTGATAAAGGATTCTACAATGTTTATGTAGTTTCTGATTGGCCTGACAAACAACCTTTGACTCAAATTATTGTTCAAGGGGGTTATTTAGAGTCTGCTGAAGTTGTGAAAAATTCTTTGGGTTTTGGTCAGATTGAACCTGCTTCTACTGGTGAAATTGGTTCTGATTTTACTGTTCGATTAGGTGAAGATTCGGTCGATATAATTAATAATTAATAATTAATAATTATTAATTAGGGTTTACTGAATAAATATTAAGGTTTCAGCCTTTTTAAGCATCAAAAAGTGCGAGGTTTTAATTGGTAATGGTTCAAAAATTTAGGGTTTTGGTTAAGATTTGGGCATAACAATCTTGCTTGAGACAATTCTTACTCCTACCTCCTCTAAATTCCCCATTCTTCCTATCTACACTAAAAGACTTTTTCAGCAAGCCCTAATTCTACTTGTTGAAATAAGTTTGAAAAACCTGTTTGGCAATAGGAGCAGCAGCAACAGAACCATAACCTCCATTCTCCACAATCACAGCGATCGCAATTTTTGACTGATAAGCTGGCCCAAAACCAACATATAAAGAGTGAGACTTTTGTCCAATTACCTCTGAGGTTCCCGTTTTCCCTCCTGTCAGAGGAATAGTACCATCATTAAGAGATTGTGCCGTACCATAATAAACTGCATCAATCATGCCTTCCCTAATCATCTTTATCTGTTCGGGTTTCAACCCTGTAGGAGTAGGCTTAATTTTGGGACTATTTGTTTCATTGGCCAACAAGTGAGGTTTAATCTGTTTACCACCATTAGCGATCGCTGCTGCTGATGCTGCTAATTCTAATGGTGTCAGTAAAAGCATACCTTGGCCAATAGCCATAGTTACTGTATCGCCCAAATACCAATCATCATTATAGATCCTGCGTTTATCTTCTTCAGTAGGTATTAAGCCATTGTATGTAGTGGGTATACCCAAAAGGTTTAAATTTTTACCTCCCAAACCAAGCTGATGTGCCCATTTAACTATTTCTTGAGGGCCAATAGCCATACCTACTCTATAAAAGAAGGTATTGCTACTATAGGCTAATGCACTTCTAAAACCAATTGAACCATATCCTCCACTATGTTCATTGAAACTAATACCTCCAACATAAATTGAGTCAGAGGTATATACAAGGGAGTATGGTGAAAATTTTCCAGATCCCATAGCTGCTGAAGAAGTCACTATCTTAAAAGTACTGCCTGGAGGATAACCCTGGAGAGACCGATTTAAAAATGACTGCTCCTGACTATGAAGATTCTGCCATTTGGCTTTAGACATAGGTTTTGTAAACACATTGGGGTTAAATCTGGGATAACTTGCCATTGCTAAAATTTCCCCCGTATTCACATCTAGAGCAACTACTGCTCCCTTGCGAAAACCTAGAGCTTTTTCTGCTGTTTTCTGAAGGTCTATATCAAGAGTTAACTTTACTGTCTTTCCTGGTTGAGGTTTAATTTCTCCTAGACTACCTATTTCTTGATTTTGGGCGTTGACTTGTATCAAACGTTTACCCCATTTTCCGGCAAGTAAATCGTTAGCACTAGCTTCAACTCCTAATCTACCAACCATCATTCTTATTTGATATTCTGGGTTAGCTTCTAGTTCTTCTGATGTAACTTCGCCAAGGTATCCAATTATATGAGATGCTAATTGTCCATGAGGATAATAACGAGTTGATTCAGACCTAACTTCTACACCGGGAAATTCCGCAGCTTTTTCCTTTAAGATAACAAAGGTATCACGACTCACTTCATAGCTAATATTTACATCTCTTTCTCCTGAATTTACAGCCTGCTCTACTTTTTTAATGATTTTTTCGGCGGGTATATTAATTATGGGGCTGAGTTTTGCTGCAGTAATTTTCCATTGCTCTTTGGGTTGCTCTTTTGGCCATAAATAGATGGAATGGGTAAGATGGTTAGATGCAAAGTGTTCACCATTACGGTCTAGGATTAGTCCTCGATTAGAAGCTATTGGAATTGGCCTAATACGGTTGTTTTCTGCTAGGTCTCTATTTTGTTGACCTTGAATTAATTGTAGTTGAACCAAACGACTAACTTGTAGACCGATAATGGTTGTGGTTAATAGCATTAAAACAATTGCTCGGTAGATTGAGCGTGACTGATGTTTTTGAGATGAGAGGTTATTCTCTTCTATTTTTCTTCGTCGCCCAAAAGCAAAAGAAAATTCGCGCACCATGATTTCTTAATTTATGAATTTAATATAGACTCAGAGCTGATTTTTAAATTGAGTTGAAACTCTTTTCTAGCATTGGTTTACCGAAAATTATGCCCTGTAGGCTTAGATAGTGTCATCGAATCCTTACACTGTAAAGCATTTATCCTCTTAAATATTTGCTTCATAAACCAGCTCTAATAGACTAATTGTTTTTCAAAAGAAAATTCGCGCACCATGATTTCTTAATTTATGAATTTAATATAGACTCAGAGCTGATTTTTAAATTGAGTTGAAACTCTTTTCTAGCATTGGTTTACCGAAAATTATGCCCTGTAGGCTTAGATAGTGTCATCGAATCTTTACACTGTAAACCTACATTCTGCACGACAAAACGTAGTATGAAAGGCAAGTAGTCAATAGTCAGTATTCAGTAGTCAGTAGGGAATGATGTGCAGCTTATTTCTGGGTAGACCAAGTATTTATATTTAATATTTTCCTGAAATTTTGACTCATGAAAAAGGTCAATGACGATGATTTATACAGTATAAATACTTGCCAAGTTATCATTTTACATACTACTTTTAATGCTACGCTCTTGACGTGCGGAATGTGAGTGTAAAGCATTTATCCTCTTAAATATTTGCTTCATAAACCAGCTCTAATAGACTAATTGTTTTTCAAAAGAAAATTCGCGCACCATGATTTCTTAATTTATGAATTTAATATAGACTCAGAGCTGATTTGTAAACTGAGTTGAAACTCCTTTCTAGCATTGGTTTACCGAAAATTATGCCCTGGAGGCTTAGATAGTGTCATCGAATCCTTACACTGTAAAGCATTTATCCTATTAAATATTTGCTTCATAAACTAGCTCTAATAGACTAATTGTTTTTCAAAAGAAAATTCGCGCACCATAATTTCTTGATTTATGAATTTAATATTGTTTTTCAAAAGAAAATTCGCGCACCATAATTTCTTAATTTATGAATTTAATATAGACTCAGAGCTGATTTGTAAACTGAGTTGAAACTCCTTTCTAGCATTGGTTTACCGAAAATTATGCCCTGGAGGCTTAGATAGTGTCATCGAATCCTTACACTGTAAAGCATTTATCCTATTAATATTTACTTTATAAACCAGCTCTAATAAACTAATTGTTTTTCAGTTATTAATCAATAATGGGATAGACTGTAAGAATTTAGTTATTAGCATTCAGCACTTTAGCTTCTGTTTTATGTCAGTAACTAGACTATTTATACTTGATTTTTTTATTTCTTATTTTCCAGTTTTTTGATTACTTTTGATTATTATATAATTCCTCCTTTATTCAGTCTCACTAACCCAGATAAGCAGGTAAACAAAATAAATTGCACATTTATAGGAGCTAAAATCTTTACTATGTAAGAGTCGCTTGTGTAAATAATTCTGTGTAAGTGCATATTATCTTCACTACTTGCTCATTTTAATCTGAATCTTGCGGGAAATACTCTGAAAATGACGATAATTAATCTCCTAAACACCAAGAAACAAATAACAATATTATTGACAGAAATAACCATCGAGGAATATGTAGCCATTGCATGAAGTCCATTGGTTCCAAAACAAAGATAGAAGTGAATAACCAACTGAAGAACAATACCACAGTTATCAAAAATAACGACATAGTATTTTCCGAAAAAAAATTGAACAACTTATTTGATTCACCCTTAAGTATAATGTTAAATGACCTGCTCAACCAAAGATGGTAAATTCCCGTGTTTAAGACCTTTCTAACTGACTTCCAAATTATCTTTGATAGAGACCCTGCAGCTCGTAACTGGTTGGAAGTTCTTACTTGCTACCCTGGTCTTCAGGCTTTAATATTTCATCGCCTAGCTCATGGTTTGTACAGTCTGAAAATTCCTTTCCTGCCTCGTTTAATTTCCCACATAGGCCGTTTTTTGACTGGGATTGAAATTCATCCTGGGGCTGTTATTGGTCAAGGAGTGTTTATTGACCACGGTATGGGTGTGGTAATTGGAGAGACTGCTATTGTGGGAAACTATTGCCTAATTTACCAAGGAGTAACCCTGGGTGGTACTGGCAAAGAAACTGGCAAACGACATCCTACTTTGGGTGAGAATGTGGTTATTGGTGGCGGTGCCAAGGTTCTTGGTAATATTAATATTGGTAATAATGTTCGTATTGGTGCAGGCTCAGTAGTACTTAAGGATGTTCCTTCTGACTGTACTGTTGTGGGAGTGCCTGGGAGAGTTGTATATCGTTCTGGAGTTAAGGTAAATCCTTTAGAGCATGGTAGTTTGCCTGACTCTGAGGCTCTGGTTATTCGTGCTTTGGTCGATCGAATTGATTCTCTTGAACAACAAGTGGAAAGTTTACAAGGTAAATTATCAGAATGTCCTGTGGTCAAATCTGATGCTAAGTCTTCTGTTAATTATGCTAGTTGTCATCTCCAAGACTGAGCAATTCAAGATTTTTTTATGGGTAAGGAATTTAAGGATTTATATCTTGAGTAGACCAAGTTTTAGAGTTATCAATTTGATAAAGCCAGCGGTTTTGTGGCTCTCCTTTTAGTTCTAAATGCTCGACTTGTGTTGGCTCTAATAATAATAGATAAAAGTTTGATAGGGGATAGGCAGGATTTGGTGGGGACAATTCAAAGGCACTAATTTCTACTTTACTGCCTCCAGGATTAGGCCAAGTAAATTGTTGTCTAGCGTTGTCTGAAATTTCTTGCCAAGTTGTTTCCCTGGCTTTAGCAAGTTTGGGGTGAGAATTATTTGCTTTGATTAGGTAAAGTTTTCCAGTCAGACGAAATTGTTCTCTAGTTTTAGGAAAATACCAACAGACCTCGCCCCAAGGATTTTTTTCTATTTGTTCTACTTTGTTGCTACGACTGTCAGTGATGAATTTTAGCTGATTGGTTTCTTCTAAAAAACCTCGGAAGACGATGGTACGATTTTTCGGTTGGCCTTCAGCAGTGACTGTTGCTAATTGGAGATAACGAGCATAAATTAGGCTTCGGTTTCGATGTAAAGCTCTGGCTAAGGGCGATCGCCAAGGTGCTAGTTTTTCTACCTCTACTAAGTTAATAAATTCCATGATTATTCGCTATTTTTGCTTTTTTCGTGGAGGACATATAGCTGAAGTCAGAAGTTAAATTTTTGCTTTGACTTAAGTTTGAGAGGAGCGAGAATGTCCTAACAGTTATGGCAGTTGCTGTATCTGAAATATAGCAGAAGTAAGAACCGAAGGACCGAAAAATCTGGCGTTATTACCGTAAGCTATCCTGACTTTTAGCTTTATGAGCGCAAGTCCTAAATAGTCTGATAACTGTACCTCACTATCCTCAAAAGTGCTGTAAATATATTCAGAGTAAGCTTTTTTCCAAATCCCATTAAGACGGAGATCGCCGTATTGGACTTTTATTTCCAGGCGGGACACCCCTATCTGAATGAAAAACTTCCGGTATTGCGGAATTACCTGCGGTTGTTTGATTATTAGACTCATTAGTAAAGTGTTCCTGGACTAAATCCTGCATATCTATTTCCCAGGCTTCAATCTCAGGGGCTTTTGTACACCCTTTTTGATTTTTTATAGGCTCTGGCTCGGCTACTGTTTCAGTCTCTGGATCAGAGTCTTGTTCTTTGCCCAAATAATTTCCGATAATCTCTTCGAGTAATTTTTCAGGCTTGACTCCCTGTTGTTTGGCCAAAGCTCTTAACTTATCCCAGACATCTCTGGGTAGTTTTGCTGTGGCAAGGGACGGTATCGTTTCCCCGATAATAGTAGTTTCTATGTAAGTTGCTGTAATAGCTTTAGATTCTTGCTTTGCCCTACCCAGAACCTCTTGCCAACAGCTCACTGTCTCATCTACTTCCTCGCTGACTTGACTGGCAGAACTAGCTAATTTTTGGGCTTGAGATACGTTGTCTGGCAGTTCGGTGAATCCTTCCAACATCAATGACCAAGATATTTGAGCAGCTTTAATGACTCGTTTGACGTAATAGACCGATTTTTTCAAGCCTTTAACACAATACTCTTTGAAGGTTTTATACCCCAAATTTTTATACAATTTATAAATCTGAAAAGCCCTCAAAGCCATACCCTCTTTGATATAGGCATATCTATCGGCCAGCATATCTATTTCTAGAGAAGCGATCGCCTCATCACCTTCTTTCCAAGTGTTGTCCCAAAATAAATCGCAAAATTTATCTAGATATCCATCCGCCCAGTTGGGAAGTTTTGGGTCATTAAAAGGAGTCTCGAATTTGTGGTCGTATAAGTTTCCAATCATAAAAAAGTAAGAAAAAGTATTTTTACTAGAAAGGGGTGAAGTTAGCAGATATAGCATTACGCAAATAGGTTAGGGCAATTATAGACACTCAAACGAGCGTCAGGGATTACTTCTGACTTCTGATTTCTGACTTCTGACTTCTGACTTGCGCGTAGCGCTATAAAAGCCTCACCCCAAAAGATATCCATTAGATAGTCACTAGAAATTATGTAAGGCTATGTCAGTTAAGCATTAGGTTTTAACTGTTTGAACTGCTTCGTTATTGTTGTCCTCCTAAAAATAATACAATTGCTATTTTATTTTTTTTATTATACAAGTGTAAAATGAAGTTGTCAATAGTTTTGAGTAAAATTATTTTGCAAGTTTAAAATGGAAAAAAGTAATAAGTATAATGCCGAGAAAAACAATACACGGGGAAGCCAAGACGAGCTTAAACTTAACAGTTACCCCCACAACCAAGAAGATTTTGAAGCGAACAGCTCAATCATTGGGAATGAGCCAAAGCGAGTTAATAGAGCTTTGGGCCAGAGAGGCAAATTTACAATCAAACAAACAACTATTGGGGGAATTCTTGACCGCTTAAGGACTCTTCAATCCATACATCTACAATATGTAGAAGCTCATGGCAAAAGATTAGAACAGCGGCTAATCGAAAATCATACTCATAAATCGAAAGTGTTTGAGGAGATGCACTATTTAGAAGTTGAGTTGGTTCATCTCCTCGAATCTGCCGAAGAAGAAGATCCAAACGAAGAAGAATAAAGAGTCAAAGAAGCCGATCGCAGCAACGCGATCGGTATTTTTTTTATAAAAACTCTCTTAACGAATATCTTGATAGAAACGTTTAAGAAAAGTTGGCGAGACACCAAAACCCCACAAAAAACCAATAAATAAATAGATAAAATTTGCTTTGAAAATTCCCCACTTAGCTACACGGCGATCGCTTGTATATACAAAGCGATTTACTAAAGAAATTCGTCCATGTTTAACTAACTTAATACATAAGTCAGCATCTTCCATAATTGGTTGATTAATATCAAAACCATCAACTTTCCAGAAATCTGTGCGACGACAGAAAATTACTTGGTCTCCAAACAAAATACGTAAACCTTTCAATAATAAATGGGGACGAAAAATTAGGGGAGCATAAAAAGTTTTGAGATAGTTATGTAAGACAATACTCCAGCGAGTAGTTTTGGAATTACACATAATAGAAATAAATCCACCACAAACAATTTTTGGATTTGCCAAAGTTTGAGAAATTATAGAAATTAAGTCATTAGGCACTATAGTATCGGCGTGAAGAAAACAGAGAATTTCTCCTGTTGCTTTTTGAGCACCTAAATTCATTTGAATAGAACGTCCACGTTGGGGAGAATAAATAACAGAAACTTCAAATGAGAGAGCAATAGAAACTGTTTCATCTTCACTGTAACTATCTACTACTAATATTTCTTTTGGTGGAGGGGTAAGTAAAGAAAGATTCTTGAGAGTACGAGATAGATAAGCTGCTTCATTAAAGGTAGGAATAATAATAGAAATGTTGAGCATAAATTAAGGAAGAAGGAAAAAATAAGAAGGTGTTTAATTATATAGGATAGAGCAAGTAGTAATACCATTTATGAATAGTAATGCGATCAGGAATTACGCATAGCCACCAAATATTGTAAAGTTTAACAGCCGTTAAATCCTACAAATGGTCTATAATTTTATATTTATCAGTGCAAATGTGAGGTAAATAACCCAATTATTTTGATAAATTATGATAAGATTGAGTAGTTAGTAATTCGATACACGAGTTCTACATTTGTAGCTATTGCATTAAGTAATTAAGCTGTTTGATAAACGTCCTAATTACTAATTACTGGTTAGAAATTATTAAAATTATTAAAATTATGGATAAATCATCAATTAAAGAATTACTAGAAGACTTGAAAAATCCTGATGAATTAATTAGAAGTAAAGCTACGGGTAAATTATGGCAGATTTGGTTTGAGCAAAAAGGTGTTGCTGGTTTAGAAGCAATTAAAAGCTCAGAAAATTTGCTGCAAGTTGGAGAAGTTGCTAAGGCAGAAGCAGTTTTAAATAAATTAGTTGAAGATTTACCTGATTTTGCAGAAGCTTGGAATCGAAGAGCGGTTCTTTATTACACTTTAGGGCAGTATAGAAAGGCGATAAAAGATTGTGA
>NZ_CEZPJD010000239.1:0-10256 GCF_983059655.1 Okeania sp. | reverse complement strand
CTCCTCCCTAATTATTTATAACTGTTCATCCGGACATAATATTAATCAATATTAATTAATAAACCTTGGTTATTTAAGAAATCCAAGTGCGATCATGCTAGAAAAAAAACACACCGATCGGGATTTATAGTCATTCTGAATAATACTATTTCCCAAAAACAATGCTATCCTTCATGAATACTTCAGTTATTAAATAATAATAATGCTTCAGTGATGTTTGTAACGATTCTCGGTATTAAACCAAGATATATGCTTTCTTTTAACTCTACTACCTACTCCCTACTCTCAAGAAGATGTAGCAAGAATTTAGAGATTTGGTATAAGACTGGAACACCTTTTCAGCTGAAACTCTTTCAAGACAAAAAAACCTTGTTTCAATTTTATAACAGTTTTCATTAACATAGAATACAGAGATTTTGGCTTAAAGGCAGAAGGCAGAAGCTTTGTAGTCTACCTTTGTGAAAACCGCTATAACTGGAATGACTATATATCATGTCCGCTTGAAAATTTATAAATAACGACACGACTGAGGAGTCATAGAGTCAGGAGGAAATCAAGAAGAATAAAGTTTTTTTATCTTTATAAGTAATTATCCGGACATGATATTACACTATATACATATTATATACATATTATTTATACATATAGATTATATTAGATTGTATATAGATGTGGTTTAGAATAGTATAGGAATTACACAGTACAACATAGTTTTTTCCGAAGCGAGCTAAAGGGTTTGCGGAGCAGTCCGGAACGGAAAGCAATCTCAAACCCCAGTTTTTGTACCTCATGCGTAAATCCTGATAGTACTAATATCAGGTTCTATCTAACTTGAAAATCATTAGCTACTAAGTCTGGACTGCCGTCTAATGTGGCAAATTGAGCGCCAGTACCAAACCCATCTGCAGTACCGTTGGTATTATAATACAATGCTCCACTAGCAGAGTTGTAAACAATTTCAGCCTCAGCAGTTGCAGCATCACTAGAGACAATGGCAAAATCATCTTCAGATAAACCAATACCAGGAGAACTATCTAGAGCAGTAAAGGTACTCAAGTCAAGCACAATAATATCTTGCCCACTATTAAAATCATTAATCTGGTCTATACCTATGTCTTGAGAATCAAACTCTTGGTTGGTGTTAAAGATAAATTGGTCTATACTAGCTCCACCATTTAATTCATCGTTTCCAGGGCCACCATTCAGGCGATCGCGACCAATACCTCCTTCTAGGATATCGTCACCACTGCCTCCTAATAAGATATCGTTACCGGGGCGACCTATTAACAGATCGTCATCAGCTTGTCCAAGTAGCTTGTCGTTACCGCGACCTCCATTGAGGGTATCGTTACCACTACCACCAACAACAGTGTCTTTGCCTACACCACCATTGAGAATATTTTCGCCACTGTCTCCAATAATAATTGGAGGTTCTGGTTGTTCGGATAGTTTTGCTACATAAGCATCGAAGCCGCCATTACTGGTCAGGTCATCAATACCATCAACGTTGATATCAATGGATTCGTAGAAATTGTTGATATCATCGCCGAAGCCGCCAGTAAGCAGGATATTGCCACTGCTATCGGTAGCTATCTCACTGACACGGCTAATATTTTGAGCAAAGAGCAAATTGCCATCGCTGTCGAATTTGGCTATATAAGGATTAAAGTACCCATCACTGGTCAGGTCATCGGTACCATCAGAGTTTATGTCGATGGTGTTGCCCCGGAAATAGCCTGCAACCCAGACATTGCCACTGCTGTCAGTAGTTATCGCACGAATACTCTCAGTGTCACTACCGCCAATATTTTGAGAAAAGAGCAAATTGCCATCGCTGTCGAACTTGACCAAATATCCATCACTGTCCCCATTACTGGTCAGGTCATCGATACCATCAGAGTTGATGTCGATAGTGTTGCCCTGGAAATCGCCCGCAACCCAGACATTGCCACTGCTGTCGGTTGCTATCCCATAGCTACTATCCCAACTGCTACCGCCAATATTTTGAGCAAAAACCAAATTGCCATCGCTGTCGAACTTGACTACATACGCATCAATCTCCCCATTACTGGTCAGGTCATTGACACCATCAGAGTTAATATCGATGGTTTCTTGGAAAAATCCTGCAACTAAGATATTGTCGCTGCCGTCGGTGGCTATCCTATAGCTATGGTCCCAACTGGTACCGCCGATATTTTGAGCAAAAACCAAATTGCCGTCGCTGTCGAACTTGGCTATATATCCATCGCTGCCTCCATTACTGGTCAAGTCATCAGTATCATCAGAGTCGATGTCAATGTTACCTAAGAAACTGCCTGCAACCAAGACATTGCTGCTACTGTCGGTAGCAATGTCAAAGCCAGAGTCATGATCGCTACCGCCGATATTTTGAATAAAAACCAAGTTGCCGTTGCCGTCGAACTTGGCTACATAAGCATCGTTGCCTCCATTACTGTTCAGGTCATCAATACCATCAGAGTCGATGTCGATGGCTTCGTAGAAACTTCCCGTTGCCAAGACATTGCCACTGCTGTCGGTTGCTATCCCATAGCCAAAGTTATCATTATGACTGCTACCGCCGATATTTCGAGCAAATACTAAATTGCCGTCGCTGTCAAATTTGACGACATAAGCATCAGTTGCCCCATTACTGTTCAGGTCATTGATACCATCAGAGTTGATATCGATGGTGTCGTCCTCGCTTAAATTGCCGAAATCGCCTGTAACCAAGATATTGTCGCTGCTGTCAGTGGCTATTCCACTGCCGTGGTCGTTACCGATGCTCCCAATATTAACAGTCCATTCCAATTCCAGACTCAAAACATAATCATAGTCAGCCATCACCTCCCCTTGCAAAACAGCCCCCAACTCTGTTGTTTTATCCGTAACCACCTCCAACTCCCAGTTTCCACCCTTAGCTGTCGCCCCAGTCAGAGACTTAGAAGCCGCAATCCGCGCCCCAGTCAAATCGTGCAACTTAGCAATGAATTCTGTCCCTGCATCCCTGGCTGCCACGTTACAACCATAAAGTAGTATATTGTCGAGTCTCCACCGTTGCAGTTCGCTCGCGTAATAGTGGAGAGTATCTAAACTCAGTTGACCATCGCCCAGATACAGACAGCCCGGACAGCCGTGGGATATTATATGGATAGTCTTAATCTCTGGATGCTGCTGTAGAATTTGATCTATCTGAGCGATGCCATCAGTGGCAGTATCGAGTTGGAATGGTTTGGCCTCAGCAATGACACCATCAAATAATTGCTGGTAGTTTTCAACGCTAGCATCAATAAATACAGCAGTGTTGAAATTGAAGTTTAATTTCATTATTTTGATCTCCAGGGTCAGTTTTTTGTCTTCTATAATCCTCTTATAATTAAGAGAATTAAGGTAAAGTAAATCGCCGTTCCTGTTCCCATAAGAGCTCCACTTGCAGCAGCCCACCTGTTGTGGCCATAGCACCTTTTACTACTTGATCTATCTTGAGGACTTCTTGGTCTGGGTAGTCTTATTTTCATAAGACCACTCCTTATCTGTTCTTAGGATGTCCTTCAATGCTTAGGGTTTGCTGAATAAAGTCTTTTTGCTCTTTGTAGGCAGTATTTAGGACGCAGAATAAATGGGAATTACAGAGTCAGTGGCCAAAACAATAGTCAGAGTGATTTTTCGGCTGCGTGCAGGGCGTGAAAATCCTCACTTTTTTAACAATAGCTTCTCAAAAGCTCATATTTTTTTCAGACATAAATTGCCTAAAACCAATATCAGTCAATGCGCGCGATATTTAATCAGCAAACCCTACTTATATTTTATCTTTACCTCATAAGTTGAAATACTCAGATTTAAGTAAATGTAACTTAATTTAAACTAACTACACACCCAACACCTAAGACCCACCAAAGTCAACTCTATCTAATTTGAAAATCATTAGCTACTAAATCTGGACTGCCGTCTAATGTGGCAAATTGAGCGCCAGTACCAAACCCATCTGCAGTACCGTTGGTATTATAATACAATGCTCCACTAGCAGAGTTGTAAACAATTTCAGCCTCAGCAGTTGCAGCATCACTAGAGACAATGGCAAAATCATCTTCAGATAAACCAATACCAGGAGAACTATCTAGAGCAGTAAAGGTACTCAAGTCAAGCACAATAATATCTTGCCCACTATTAAAATCATTAATCTGGTCTATACCTATGTCTTGAGAATCAAACTCTTGGTTGGTGTTAAAGATAAATCGGTCTATACTAGCTCCACCCGTCAATTCATCGTTTCCAGCACCACCATTGATGCGATCGCGACCTTGACCACCATTGATAGTATCATTACCGCTTCCACCAAGCAATATATCAAACCCAAGGCGACCTTGTAAAACATCATTACCATCCTGGCCGAATAAAGTATCGTTTCCATTAGCACCAATGAGATTATCGTTTCCATCACCACCAACAAGGCGATCGTTACCCGATCGCCCATTTAATAAATCATCTCCAGCAAAGCCAACAATTTCATCGTTACCAGTACCGCCAAAAATATTATTGTCACGGTTATCCCCATTGAAAACCACATCCTCTTGAGGAATTACATTATCTAAATCTTCTAAAATAACCTGTCCGCGTAATTCACCACTGGGATTATTTTCTGTGTGCAGGTTAATATAAACTTCTCCTGACTCTACTGCTGCAACTTCAGTATTATTTAGAGTAAAACTGCCAGAGAAGAAACCAGAATCACCATCAGTTTCAACTACAGTCAAGTTGCGTAAAATTCCCCCGTTCTGGCCAAGTTCACCCAAATGAATATGAACGGAACTTTGAGGATTTCCTTGAGAATCTACAGGTCCGACATTAAACAAATCGCTAGATAAATCATCGAAACCCCCAGATATATTAAAAGTATTGCCAGAAAGAACTGCATAAAAAGTTCCTGTAGCGTCAGTATCTACTACTGGGTCAACTTCTTGAGCTTCTGATATCGGTAAAAATGTTACTAGATCGTCTCCTGTTGGGTTTGTTTCGTTGAGCAGAACTTGGGTGCGTAATTCTCCACTCTGATTATTGTCTGTATGCAGGTTGATGTAAAAATTCCCTGACTCAGCAGCCACTATTTCATCGGGACTTAAAGTAAAATCACCAAAAAATCCACCCGATCCATCACCATTATCAAATACATCGAAGTTGCGAACAATTCCACCATTAGAATTAGCTAATCCCTGATGCAGATGAATAGCGCTCTGAGGGTTTCCTTCTGAGTCTTCTTGCCCTACAGGGAATAGAGAGCTTGATAAATCTGAAAAAGTTCCTTGTATTAATAAGTTATCATCAATCAGAATGGCATTTGCTATTCCTTCAGCGGGGGTATCTGCTACTGATGGTACTTCAAAAGCTTCTGACATGGGCAATCCTAGACCGACTGCTGCTTCTAGATCGTCTACAAGAATTACCTGTCCTCGTAGCTCTCCACTTTGATTATTGTCTGTGTGTAGATTTATATAAAACCCATCTGCCTCTGCTGCTTGTGTTTCTGCATCTGTGAGAGTAAAAGCGCCATTAAATGTACCTGAACTATTACCATTATCAATTACATCTAAGTTGCGGACAATACCCCCATTCTGACCTATTGCAGCCTGATGAACATGAATTGCGCTTTGAGGGTTTCCCTCTGAGTCTACTGCCCCTACAGGAAATAAAGGGCTTGATAGTCCGCCAAAGCCTCCCTCTATTAGTAATGTATTCCCTGGTAAAAAAGCATTGAAACTTCCTGAAGCTGGACCATCTGCTATAGGGGGAACTTCTTGTTGTTCTGACATTGGCAAAGAAAGCCCTAGGAAGTTTTCAAATAAATAAGTAGTCATGATGAATCTCTGTAATTTTTCAGTATGGTTAATACTAAACTATGATAATCATATTTATTTTAAATATAAAATTTTTTTGGTATATATTTCTTACTTTTTGCAAACAAATATGACAAGCCGTCATATTTTGAAAATTATACTCAAATATTGCATTATTTATAGGTAAATTCTCTACAACCAGTTTGTTTTCTTAAGGTATGATTAAATGCTATAATAAAAATTTACAGGTGATCTAGTAATTGCTTTCTACTATTTCATCGATTGACAAAAAGATTGATGTATAGCACGATCAATTAAAATTAGTATCAACAAATACTTTAATATAAGATATGCAGATAAAAGACATAAACGCCCAAAATGATCGAGCAATTCCTGCCAAAGAGAGCAACTTTTTACAGCAAAATCCACATTTAAAATCTTTAACAGATAACCCTAGTTTTGACTCTCAAAAACCGCCATCATCAGAATTAATTGATGCTTGCGTTCATTGTGGATTTTGTTTGTCAACCTGTCCGAGTTATAGGGTAATTGGTAAAGAAATGGATTCTCCCAGGGGTAGAATTTATGCTATGGATGCTATTAACAAAGGAGAAGCACCGCTCAATGAAACTACCTCCCAACATTTTGATACTTGCTTAGGTTGTCTTGCTTGTGTAACTACTTGCCCGTCTAATGTTAAATATGACAAATTAATTGCTGCAACTCGTCCGCAAGTAGAACGAAATATTAAGCGTTCATTACCTGACAAATTCATTCGGAATCTCATCTTTAATATTTTCCCATATCCTCAGAGATTACGACCATTACTTGTGCCATTACTGGTTTACCAAAAATTAGGATTCCAGAAATTTATTCGTGCTACTGAACTGCTGAAAAAAGTATCCCCCAGATTAGCAGCAATGGAATCTATTTTACCAGAAATTACTGCTGCTTCTTTCCAGGATAATTATCCTACTGTTATTCCGGCTCAAGGAGAAAAACGTTATCGAGTTGGTTTGATTTTAGGTTGTGTACAAAGAATATTTTTCTCACCAGTTAATCAGGCAACAATTAGAGTTTTAACTGCTAACGGTTGCGAAGTTGTGATTCCTCAAAGTCAAGGTTGTTGTGCTGCTTTGCCAGAACATCAAGGGCAAACAAAACAAGCTCATACTTTGGCAAAACAAATGATAGATAGTTTTGCTAATACTGGTGTTGATGCCATTATTATTAATGCTGCAGGCTGCGGTCATACTCTAAAAGAATACGGTCATATTCTCCAAGATGATTCAGAATATTCTGATAAAGCAAAAGAGTTTTCTAGTAATGTTAAAGATGTGCAAGAATTTTTAGCAAATGTGGGGTTAACAGCCAAACTTTCTCCTTTAACTGAGGCAGAAGAATTGAGCATAGTTTATCAAGATGCTTGTCATTTATTGCACGGTCAAAAAATTAGTTTGCAACCCCGAGAACTATTACAAAAAATTCCTGGAGTGAAGTTGCGCGAACCAATAGATGCTTCTTTGTGCTGTGGCAGTGCTGGGGTTTATAATATGTTGCAACCGGAAATAGCTGATGAGTTGGGGCAACAAAAAGTAGACAATTTGTTGAATACAGGTGCAGAATTAATTGCTTCTGCTAATCCTGGATGTTCTTTGCAGATTAAAAAGCATTTAGAATTGCAAGGAAAGAAAATGGTTTTAATGCATCCAATAGAGTTATTAGATTATTCAATTCGAGGAGTTAAGTTATAGAAAAAGTGGAAAATGTTTCTCATTTATAAGTTACAGCGTATTTCGTGTTTACAAAGTAGGAATGTTGCATTCAACGTCTGTAAACAGTCGGGAGTAAGAAAGAAAGAATATAATTTTTTTTCATCGGCGAGTATTTTGTTCAATAAGCTTTCATTATTTGGACTCTGAACTACTGTGTTTTTCATAGAATTTGCTGTAACTTAAGATATGGAGAGCGATCGCTCTCTTTTTTTTTCAGACAAATCTTAATGACGTGACCGCTTTAGAGAAAAAGCGCTCAAACCACCCATTGTAAATAAAGCCAAAACTGTAGTAGGTTCAGGAATGTGTACTGATGCAACAGATTTTGATGGTTTAAAGAAGCTCTCAACCTCAAAAGTTCCTGTGCCAGACCTGCCATCACTCAACTGCACGGAGAAGGTAATATCTGCAAGACCAAAAGCAGCACCTGGGTCAATCAGTCCGAATAATCCAATACCAGGACCAACGAAGTCTGTATCAACCCCAAACTCTAATGTCTCTCCTACGCCAAATGCTCCACCTACAAAAGTAGTAGTTAATGTCTTTAGGTCAGCACTAAGGACAGTATTATCAATATCAGCACCAACAATATCACTATTGTTACTAAGAGCAGGAGGAAATCCAAATCCTCCGGGAGAGAAAAATCCACCACCAAAGTCAAAGAAAGCATCTGAATCTGGTGATAAATCTAAAGTTAACTGTTCAATAAATAAGTTACTAGGACCGTTAGTAAAGGAAACTTGAAAAAAGTCGTTCCGATCAATTGCGGAATTAATTCCTGAGTCAGCTCCCTCTGTCATAAACATAACTGTAGCTGCTTCTGCTGTTCCTGCCGACAAAGCAAAAAAAGCTGTTCCAACTGCGGTGAAGAGTAGTTTTTTTACTGTTTGCATGAAAGTATTCCTCCTAGTTAAAGTATTTGACAAGTTGCTCAATGAACTTATTAGTAATATTGCATTAGTAATATTGCAAGTTCCTCATTAGTTTGTCTATAGATTTTTGCCAGCTTCATCAAATCTTGATAATTCAAAACTGGATAAATACAGTTGTAAACACTTAGATTTATTTGATAGCAAGACTTACGACAAATTACTGACAATTTCAGAAATATGAAGATTCTGTAAAGTTTAAAATCAGGTTAAAACAAAAAGTAAGCAATTGCTAGGTTGACTGTTTTCCAAAGACTATTGACAGAGAATATCTTACTTGACAGTTAACAAAAAGTAGAAAATATATTTAATACTAAATTAGGTTTATAGAGTATCTTTTTATTTAGATAGTGGAGATAGGGTGTAGAACTGAGTGAGGAGAGGATTTAATCTTACATACTATAAAATATTTTTGACAACCGGATTTGGTTTAATGTATTGTAGTGCTTTTAATTAATATAGAATACCGAATATTTACTGATACAGATTTTGATGATACAAAGCTTTCAACCTTAAAAGTTCTTGCGCCAGACTGATAATGACTTAAATATACAGATAAGGTAATATCTCTACAAGCAAAATCAGCATCAGCATTATGCAATTGAATAGCAAAAAGCTATTAACAAAAAAATCTATATCAATTCCAAAATTGAATAGATTATTTTCACTAAATGTTTCCATGGCAAAAGAAGAAGTTAATACCTTTTGATTATTGCTAACGACTAAATTGGTAATAGAATAATTATTAGTATTATTTACCTGAGAAGCAAATCCTAATTCTCCTGGGAAGAAAAATTTGTTATCTAAATTAAAGGAAGCATTTGGAGTTAGTGACAGGTCTAGAGTTAGCTCTGTAATGTCTGTTTCATCAAGATATTTATCAAAGTCAACCTGAAAAGAATTGTTCTGGCCTGAGAAAGAATGAGTTCCAATAATTTTCTGAGTTGTAGCAGCTTCTACTATTCCTATTGATAAGGCGATAATGGCTGTTCCCACCGTAGTTAAAAATAGTTTTTTTGCAGTTATCATTCAAGTTTTCTCTTATTTCTATAATTAAAGGTTCGATCAATTTCTTATATCATGTCGGGATAAGAGCGTGATAAAAAAAACTTTCGCTTTCTTCTTCTTTACTTTTCTCCTGATTCCCTCCTGGGAGGGGTTAGGGGTGGATTGACTCCTTTATCATTTATTTATATTAAAACTGTTTAACCGGACATGATATTAGTACATCTATATAAATTAAGAATTGCAAATTTATCAATGATTTGTCTAGAGGGTTGATGCCGTCTTTACCAAATCTTGATAATTTAAAACTGAATAAATACTGCGGTAAATAGCTGTACAGACCTGGCTGTAAGTATTACAATAAATTACTGATTATTTCTAATATATGAAGATTGTGTAAAGTGTTAATACTATAGCAGGGAACTAGCAAGGAACAGGGAATAGGGAATAGAGAAATCTCCTATCTTTACCTTCTGCCTTCTGCTCTCTGCCTTCCTTCCTCTAAAGTGTCACTATTCAACCGGACATGATAACTCAATCTAATAATAAGCTTTCACGACCACCAGAAGGTTCATCCCTAATCATGTTTTCCAACTCAAACGTATACAGTTTATAAATATCATCAACAACATCATTAGGGTCATCAAACACATCCTCACTCGCGTCAAATTCTACTTGACCACTACGACTAGCAACTTCTAGATTTTTAATGTGTGTGA
>NZ_CEZPJD010000238.1:0-10281 GCF_983059655.1 Okeania sp. | reverse complement strand
TGCATCTAAGTTCATCTCCTTTTGGAGTTGGGGAATATTCCTCAACTTTTTTTTTGTGAATATTTAGGGCTTGCTGAATAAAGTCTATTGGTAGGGTTCAAGAATTAAGAATTAAGAATTTAGAATTTAGAATTACCTCTCCTTGAAAAGAAGAGGATTGACGAACAGGAAAATTTTTATTTATTATCCCCTTAAAAGGGGAGGCTTTAAACCACTATATTTCGGTAAGGGTCAGGAGTCAGAAGTCAGGAGGAATGCGAATTATAGAAGAGGTAGTCAGAATAATCGTCCCAAAATACTAGCTTTATGTAGCTCTTGCCACTGAAAAGCTGATACTTTTTTAGACAAAAAAATGCTACAATCTTTATCTGTCAATGCTTTGATATTTAATCAGCAAGCCCTATTTATGTCTGGGTTAAAGTGGATAATTTTTTCTTTAATGATGCTCGGGAGAAAGTATGGTTTTTGTGTTGAATAAAAATTTAGATGCGTTTGCCCTGGACAAATAACCCCCAATACTTAGCTCCTATAATAACTATACTATGTTAGACCATGAAAACTTCAGTAGTATATCAAGCAATGGTGGTTTGATTAGATGATAGGAGCCATGTTTGTAGTTTATTAATCAGAGCTTGAGTGTGATGATAAGCTACCATATCTCCTCCATCGCAGAAACATTTTGCTGCTGCTTGCCAGTCTTGAATTGCTGCTTGATAAAGTCCCTGGTGGTGGTGTAACAGTCCTCGGTTTAAATAAGCTTGAGCTTCATGGGGATTAAGTTGTAGAGTTTTGCTAAAATCTTCCATTGCTCCTTCTATATTTCCCATTTTGCTACAGACACAACCTCGGTTTAAATAAGCTCTGGAATTATTAGCATCAATATTAATAGCATAAGTAAAATCTGCCATTGCCTTGTGCATTTTTTTTGACATTAAATATGCTAAACCTCGCTCGTTGTAGATATCTGATCGATCAAAATTATTGTCTTGCTTGGTATTTGCTAAAGCTAGGTTATAGTCAAATACAGCTTTCTGATAATTTTTCAGCTCAAAGTTAGCTAAACCTCGATTATATAAAGCACGAAAATCATTATGATTGCGATCGAGGACTTTGGTATATTCTGTACTAGCCTTTTGGTAATTACCAATGTTGTAGTAGGCTAAACCTAAATTCAGATTTGCTTCTGGATTTTCTGGGTTGAGTTTAATAGCTTGGGTACAGTCAGCGATCGCTTGCTCGTACTTTTCCCACTGAAGATAGACTAAACATCTATTACTATAAGCACTGGCAAAGTTAGAATTAAGTTCTATTACTTTGGTAAAATTTTTAACTGCTTGTTCATAGTTTTTATCTTGAGTATTAACTATACCTTCGGTAAAAATTTTTTTATAAATTCTGCTCTCTGAGCTAGCAGTTGCAGTTTTCATTGGTGGGGAGAATGAAAAAAAGATTACTGCAAAAACTATGCCAATACTTAGTAGAAATCGATAAAAGTTGTTCATAAGATCTGTGAAGATTGATAATAGTTATTGGCGATAATTAAGCTATGGCTTTTACATTAAATGTTAATCAGCCTCCAATAGTTTTTATTACAACTGATTATTCAAGTTCTATCTAAATTTATTATATTTATTTCAATATTAATGTAAGCATTTAGCTGTCAGCTATTAGCTAGCCTCCTAGGTCGGAACTGCGAACTTCAGCTATTAATTTTAGGGAAGGTAAAAGCCACCTTTGAAATTGAAAAATAATAAAAAGTTACTGCCAAAGTCTCAAGACCAAACCAGAGAATTAATTATTCATTACTAATTGCTGTTTGCGTAGCATTCCGTAGGAATAGCTGACTGCTGATAGCTAGAATGCTTAGATATTAATATTGGGGTGAACATATAGAGCAAACTCAGCAGTTTCTTTCGCTCTAAATTTTCACCCCAACTAACTATTTAAGAAAAATTTATGAAGACGAGAAAATTTTCAATTGTGAAGTAGAAAATTATTCTCGCTAATACTTTCATAACTTACATACACAGAAAGCGGATACGTCTGTGTAGAATTTTGATACTTTTTAAAGGCGGTCATAACTTCCTGAGAAACAGAAGCAATTTTTGACTAAGCAATAACTACTTTGTGTTTACAGTGGTTGATAGTAACTGAAAAAGTCCAGTCCTAATTATCTCAAGATGAAGCTAATTTCTTATCTAAATTATTTCCATTTGTCAGCTTGATCTACAACATAAGCTACAACATCTTCAATATCATTAGGTTTGAGACGACCTTTGAAAGCTGGCATTGCTCCCTTACCATTTGTGACTTGATAGGTTACTGCTGCTACACTATCTTCTGTAAAACCTTTGAGATATTTTTCTAAAGCATTCTTTTTCAGAGTTTTAGGTGCCATGATTGTATTACGACCACCTAAATGGCAAGCATTACAATTACCTTGAAATATCTGCTTTCCATGGCCTAAGTCTGCTGCTAAAGCGGGGGGTTGTACAGCAACAATAACAAAAGTTATGGCCAATACCACAATTGATAGTAATTTTTTCAATTTTGTTCTCCTCTCTCAAAACAAATCTACAGATACAAAAAATTCTTAAATCTGCGTTGCTAATTCTAAATTACGCCTTAATATTAAGTCAAACGACAGCTTGTCAAACATAAAAATAAAATTAATCATGCTCGAATAGTTTTGAATGCTACATTTTTAATTTGTAGTGATACTTTAATGTTCTTTATAGTAGAGCAAAAATAAAGAATAAAGAGGGAAGAAAAATTATTAAGTTGTTTTAGTTTTAAACTTTTGAACTGTCCTAAGCTTTTTTTCGACTGTTATTTTAATAATAGAAATAAAAATAATTATTCTCCCTCTAAAAGTATTCAAATCACAAGAATAAATTGTGGAAATTATTAACACTTGTGGTAGATAAATTTTTAGAGGGAGAAATATTTAAGAGTTATTGATTGCAACTCTAAATTTTGATTAGTATTATGAGATCTAAACTATTTATTGACTTCTAACCCAACTAAAGTACGGGTGATTCTAAGCAGTTGTTTTGAATCGGTTTAAAAACGCGATTCTTCACACCTACTAGCTGTCACTAGACATGATTAGTTTTTCCAGTGGTGGTAGTCAAAAACCACCTACAGACTCAAATATGCTCACAAGAATGCCACATACATCGCCCTTACTTTTGTCTCGCTTTCAGAGTGGTTTTACTCAAAGAGTTAGCTTATAAATCCCTATCCTTGCTGCCTGTTGGTCTGTGCCTTAGTCTTGGTAGAACCATGCTACTAATTTCTTCCCGATAGGAGTTTCACCCCTACTAGCAAAGAGTCTATGGGACAAACCTTGTTCCTACTCGCATTCATAGGTATTATTCCACATTTTGGGATACTTGGGAATAAATTCCCACAACTTGTTTTCATCCAAGGGCTAAAGCCACTTGGCTTTCAACTGCACGTTTTTTTGTAATTTACACAAGAACGGATATCCTTAGTAATCACATTAATAAACTACAGTAAAGCAAATTTAAAGTAGTTTCTCACGCCCAAGTTCTACTATTATTCTACAACTAAATGGCCAACCATACCTGCACCACGGTGAGGAGTGCAGAAGAACTCATAATCACCAGACTTAGCATCTGCTGGGATATTTACATCAAAGCTTTCTCCAGCTTTATAAGCCAAATTTTTGTGAGAAAGTGATTTGGACAGTTCTGAATCTGGTGATTTAGCTGGATTGAACATTACATTATGAGGTGCGAGCATACCATTTTTAAATGTAACTGTATCGCCTGGCTTAACAGCTACTTTCTTAGGGCTAAATTGTAGTCCACCAGCACCCATTGTTACTTGATAGTTTGCTGCTTCTGCTGGGTGAGAAAATACTAGACTACCAATAACTAGCATAACTACGGAAGCTAGCAGTGCTATAGACTTAGAAAGTGAAGAGATAAAACGCATCTTTACTCCTGTTTTTTTTAAGATTATTATGTATTCACAGGTCATTATACAATAGATATATCCAAAAAAAAATCTGAAACCCAGATATAATCAGGGTTAAAATCTAATTTATGGATATTTTTAATTGTAAAACGACAGATTGTCATACTTAAATAATTTACCAGAAAAAAGGAGAAATTTTAACTATGCTGCTGTCAAAATCTAAAAATAGAAAATAATGAGTCCTTTACCAGATTACCGTCCCCAACAAATGTCTTTAGGCCCTCTAGAAACAGAGATTTTGAATATTGTTTGGAATTTAGGTTGTGCCACAGTCAAACAGGTACATGAATATATTCTGGCTGACCCTGACCGAGAACTAGCTTATACTTCAGTAACTACAGTGCTACGTCGCCTGACTCAAAAGGGTTGGTTAGTTTGTGATGAAAGTGGCCGTGCTTTTGTATGGCGACCTTTAGTTTCTCGTAGAGAAGCTCAAATGTTGAGAGCGCATCAACAATTAAATAAATTTCTGGAAATAGGAAACCCAGATTTAGTGGCCTCTTTTGCCGATAGTCTAGATTCTGCTAGTATCGACCAAATAGAAGCGATCGCCGAAAAGCTAAAAGCTATACGCAAAGTTAGGGAGGAGAAAGAATAATGCACCTCATCATTATCTTGGCAGCTATTGGCCTATCTTATAGTCTGAGAAAAGCTAACTTTTTTACTCCGTGTAATTGGGGCCAACGTTGGGAGCGATCGCTGCTGTTATTTATTTCTTCTCCCATAATATTGATGACAACGGCTATTGCAGTTATTGGTATGGGTCCTCAAGGAGAAATGCTTGGACTATCAACTGGATGGTTTAGTTATTTATTGGCCTGGGGTTTTTGTGGATGGACAGCTATTTTAGCTTTGGTTTTAGGTTATCAAGGTTGGCGGTCTATACAAGAAGTGAATGATTATCCTCAGATAATGATTAAGGGTAAATCAGCACGTTTACTGGATAGTCCTATTTTATTTAGTGCCCAAATAGGCTTTTGGAGTTCTCAGTTAGTAGTGAGTAAAGGACTTATAGAAAGATTAAATTCCGAGCAACTTTATGCAGTTTTAAATCACGAACAAGCACATTATTATTATCGAGATACTTTTTGGTTTTTTTGGTTAGGTTGGTTAGGAAAAATTGTGCCTTTTTTACCAAATACTGAAATGTTGTGGCATGAACTTTTGACTCTTCGAGAAATGCGTGCCGATCGATGGGCAAAAAAACAAGTTGATGGATTATTATTGGCAGAAATTTTGTTGTTAATGGTGAGCGATCGTTTAACTCAGACAGCTAATTTTTCTGCTGCATTTAGTTGTACAACTCCGCCTAACCGTTTGACTGAAAGAATTGATGCTTTACTAGCAGAACCAGATTTTTCTATACAGCAAAATAATTACTGGTTTTGGAGTTGGGTATTATTAAGTTTTTTCCCTTTAATAACTATGTTATTTCATCAGTAAAAGAAGAGGGAAGAAGGAAGAGGATAAATATTATCCAGGCATGATATGTAGGGTATTTCATATTAGTGAGGTATACTAGTCGCGGGCAAGATGCCCGCACTACAAATACTTTACCATTTATATTTGTACCTCATCTATCTGCAATCTGCTGTAAATTGTGTAATCGTTTGTGGTTAACTCACTCTAGCAAGATGTACAAAATTTCAACATTTTAAAGGATACAATTTTTCTAAGCGTGACAATGAATTAACCTTATTCCCCCACTCCCTTACTCCCCCACTCCTCTACTTTTTTTTCTCTCATGACAATGAATTAGCCCTGCCTTAAAAGGGGAGGCTTTGGACCTCATTTTTTGGTTAGGACGTATCAAAAGCTTAAAACTCAGACAACGCCAGATTTTCCTTCTTCCTTCTTCCTTCTGCTATATATCTAAGCTACTGACAAGAAATATTGTTGTCTTTTCTGATGCTGTAAATTATGCATATGTTCAAACAATTTCCAACAATATTCTTCAGAAAGTCCGCAAGTTATAGCTCCTCTAAGTACAACATTAAAATACCAATCGTTAGGGGCTAATTCTTGGGCTAACTTATTTATAACAATATAGGTACAAACCCCACTATATAATTTCCCTTGACTATACACATCAACTATTTCTGGTCGATAACCACCACAGTGAATTTGTTTAATAAAATCGAATTTTACAGTTTCTCTTTCATCTAGACGAGGGCGTAACCTCAAAGGTAAATTATAAAGAACTCCTTCTACATTAGAATTTGGGTCTTTTACTACATCTAATGCTCCACAATTACGCTTTTCTGAATAACGATAAAATCCAATTCTATATCCTTTAAGTGTAGCCGGACCGATGACGTAAGGATGAGTATTTTCTCCCAAAGTTCGTTTTAAGTCTACAGGACACATACAAGATCCATAGGCAAAGTAGTAAAACTTTTTCTCTGTAGAAGTCTGCTTGTTCATCTTAGTTATTAATTTGAAAATCTGAGTTAGTATATTTCTAGAAAGAAATATATTACAGGAGTATATGCACTTAATTGTGCAAAAAATTTCTTGCTTTTTTCTGTTCGATTTTGCACAGCATAGTAATCATCAGTAAGCTATTAGCTAAATGAATGAATATAGGGAGTAAATCTACAAGCTAGTTGCTTCATAATCTCACTGTTTATAAATTTTGCAGTAAGTCAATCAGCATCAATTAGGATGATATACTGAGGATAATTAAACTAATTTTTCAGATGGTTGTTGTATAGCTTTAAAGCTTGAAGCATCTGTTATCAACAAAAAACGAGAAGCCTACACTATAGCGCCAAATTACTGTGGGAGTATGTCACAATAATCTACTTTCAGGACTTATCCCCTAGTTCTTCAATTCATTCCCACAGCCGACGACCAGAGGAACCTTTTAGTTTTTGATGGGTATCTTTCAACAAATTCGGTATATCTAAGTTTTCTGGACACCTGGGTAAACACTCTCCACATTCAGTGCATCGACTTCCTTTTCTGCCTGGAAACCAATGACCTGCATTTTCAAACATTCCATATCGATACTTACCGAATTCTTTCATATCATAGGCTACACTCAAATTTCTTAATCTCAAGACTTCTGGAATATGAATATTTTCTGGACATGGCAAACAATCATAACATTGACTACATTTTTCTGTGCCTAACCTTGTTAAAGCCTGAGTTTCCAAACGCTGAAATATCTCAGCTTCTTGAGGAGTGAGGGGTTGTGTGCGATCGCTCATGCTCAAAGGCCATTCTAATTCTTGTGGCCTAGCAGCACCCACACTGAGAGTTGTTATTCTCGGGTCACTTAATAGAAATCGATAATTTAATTCCAATGGAGAAGACGGTTGACACAATTTCTGAAGAGTAGGAGATGGTGTATATAATTGCCCACCTTTATCTGCTGGAGAAATAATAAAAATGCCCATATCTTTTTGTTTGGCTAACTCTATTGCAGGGGCATTGCGTTGGAAAAAGTAGTAGTAATGTAAGTTAATAAATTGAAAAAAGTCGGTATTAATAGTCGCTAAAATTACATCTAAAGGGCCATGGGTAGAAAAACCAACGTGTCTAACTCGCCCATCATCGATCATTTTATGTAGTGCTTGAATTCCATTAAGGGTAATTTCTAAATGTTCCCAAGTATTAATGCCATGAATAGCCAAAAAGTCTAAATAGTCTGTATTGAGGTTTTCTAGAGATTCATTGATATAGCGCTCTATCAAACCGACATCTCTTGTGGGTGTAATTTTTGTTGTGATATAAAGTTGGGTACGCTGCAGCTCACAGACCAACGCCGCACCCAGATATTTTTCACTTTTACCATAACCTCTAGCTGTTTCTATGTGGTTAATTCCCATATTTACAGCTTTCTTGATTGTTTCTACAGCATTTTCCTGAGATACCAAGTATCGCATAGTTCCCAAAGAAAAAACTGAGAGGTTTAAGTTCGTTTTGCCAAACCTACGGTAGTGCACCTATATACTTTAAGTTTTTAGTTTTGCTATTTAGTGGTCGCTTCTCCCTAGCTATTCTAAAATATAGCAGTTCGCCTATAATGCCTATAAGTTTTAAGTGAATCAAACAATATAATAGAATCTGGCATATTCAATACCTGAGTCCTAACTTATATTTATTAGTTGGCCAAGGTTATTTCAGTTATCAGTTATCAATTATCAGCACCTCTAGCTGTTGACGCAGCATGGCCTAGGAAAGCATTGTGAATTGAAAATATGAAATCTTCTTTTTTTATCCTCTTAAAAGAGGAGACTTCAGACCCAAATTTTTCGGTTCAAATAAACTTTCAAAAGTTTTTGCATTTTCAATTCTATTAAAATGGTATTATGATAACCCGCCAGTACTAGAACCACCACGTTTGATTAAATCTTCAGGGCGAAGTTTTGATATAAAGTCCCTAAAAGCTTGCCTTTCTGCCTCATCTGCATCTCGGTCTACTGGAATAGAGGCATCTGCTACAACTTCTTCCATTACCCAGATGGGACTATTTGTACGGAGAGCAATAGCGATCGCATCACTGGGCCTAGCATCAATTTCTTTTTTAGTTTCTCCTTGCTTCATAATCAGCGCTGCATAGAAGGTGTTATCTTGCAATGAATGAATTACCACCTTTTCCAGGACCCCACTTAGTGATTCTAAAATACTGACCGTGAGGTCGTGAGTCAATGGACGTGGTGGCTGATGGTTTTCTAGGGCGCTAATAATTGCTTTAGCCTGGTCTTGACCTATATAGATAGGTAAAGCACGTCTCTCCGTACCATCTCTTAACAACACAATTGGATTTCGTGTTGATGCATCCAATGCTATTCCTGCAACTTTCATTTCAATCATTGGCTCGGCCTCATTTTATAGTAATTTTTATCAAGCTGTATGGAATGTAAGTAAGTATAAATATAGATAAGGATCGAGTAATTTTTAGTATGACTTGATATTTACCTATATGAGTCATCTTTACATTCATTTATTATCTTCGATCTTTGAGAATATGGTGTCTACCTTGACTCATGGTTCACCATGATGTATCAACCTTGTAATTACAAGACTAGCATTGCTACTTATAGAATATTAATAGAGTTTGTGTTCATAAAATTTAACTAATATTTAATTAATTATCAGAGGAAAAATAGTGTTTACAGGATTGATTCAAGCTTTAGGAAAAATTAAGCTTTTAGAAGAAAGCCAAGTTTTAGTTTCTTTGGCATCATCTAGCGACAGTAAAATCATCTTGGAAGATTTGGCCATTGGCGATAGTGTAGCTGTAGATGGTGTTTGTCTAACAGTAATAGACATTTTAGCTCAAGGATTTGTGGCGATCGTATCACCTGAGACCTTACAACGTAGTACATTAGGCCAAATATCGGATAGGTATGTGAATCTTGAGACTTCACTGCGAGCAGGTAGTAAGTTAGGAGGCCATTTTGTTACTGGTCATATTGATGGGGTTGGACGCTTGGAAACCTCTGTGGAAACTATTAATGCCTGGGAAATGAGATTTACAGCTTCACAAACAAAGGATGACAGGTGGCAACGTCAGATAGCTCCCTATATTGTGTCTAAAGGAAGTATTGCAGTTAATGGTATTAGTTTAACTGTGGCTGATTGTGATGTGGATGGCAATTGGTTTGAGGTAGCAGTTATTCCCCACAGTTTTAATGAAACAAATTTGTGTCATTTAAAAGCAAGTAGTTTAGTGAATATTGAGGTAGATATTCTTGGTAAATATGTGGCTAAGTTTCTACGTCAGAATTCTAATAACCATTCAGTTTTAGTAGGAAATTCTCATGTTAATAGTTTCCAAGATATTACACCAGAATTTTTGAGTGAAAATGGTTTTATTTAAAATAGGGAGTAGGGAGTAGGTAGTAGGCAGTAGGGGGAAATAATTGATAATTGATGGATAATAATTGATTGTATTTTTTATTTTTACCGAATATAGCAATGAGCGCTGGTATATTTACAAATGATAGGAGGGGCCAAATAGCTAAAAGTCTTATATTGTGGGCAATTTATTCCCCCTATTGCCTCTCTTGGTCAGCATTCCGCAAGCGAGCTGGCGGCGACGCGGGGTCTGACCGCTGTTGCCAGATGAGCTGTTGCCTGCGCACAGCGCTATAATTAGAGTTTGCTGAATAAAGTCTTTTGGTAAAGGTAGAAGTCAGGAGTCAGTTGTGAGAATTGAGGTGTTCCTTAAAAGTGTAGAATATAGCTTCATATAATACGTTTTTTTCTTCTTCCCTGTTGCCTGTTGCCTGTTGCCTGTTGCCTGTTGCCTGTTGCCTGTTGCCT
>NZ_CEZPJD010000237.1:0-10323 GCF_983059655.1 Okeania sp. | reverse complement strand
TTGAGTTTGCCTATTTGGCCGGAGTTGGGGGAGGAGGTTATTGAGAAGGTGGTTGGTGTGCTGAAAGAAGGTTTGTAACTTTTTAGAGTAAGTAGTGTTGTAATTAATGTATATTTTTGTTTCCAGTATTGGTAGAAGTGGTACTAAGTTTTTAAGCGAAGTATTTAAACAAGTTACGGATATTCCTAGTTTTCATGGTGGGGAATTAAATATTCCTGACATGAGATGTTGTGTTGGTGATGCTTTAGTTAAATTCAATAATAATGTTGAGGCAGAGGAAATAGATCGTAAAATCAAGCAAATTCAAAAATATTCTGTTCAGGGTAATTACTTTGAATCTAGTCAGCTTTTTCTCGGTTGTTTTGTTGAAAAAGCCATAAAGACTTTACAGCCAATTTATGTGATTCATTTAATTAGAAATCCTTTAGAAACTGCCAAAAGCTACGTCAATCGTAATTCGATTCCAGGAGATACCAAATCGGTGTGGAGACCGCCCATAAAAGCCAAGCGAAACCTGTTACAGCTAAATGAAGCATTACTGACACCTTTTCAGAAAAACTTATGGAATTGGCTGGAAAATGAGCTTAGGTTTCACTCTTATAAACATCAGTTTCAAAAGACTTTTGATCTTGATTTTGACGTTCTGAATAAAATAGAAGTTTTTGAAAGGTTATTTGAGGATTTTTGCCTCAGTTACAACCGAAAAAAATTAATAGAAATTTTGAACAGTCCTCCAGAAAAATGTAATTTCTATAATGCTAACCCTCAAAAGACAGTTATATCTGTTGATTATCTTGAAGAAGCAAAAGCATTTATCGCTCTTTTAAAAAAGGAAAAAGTTAAGTTAGATGTGGAAGAATTTAATAATAACTGTTACTTAAAGTATGAATTTATCAATGAAATTATAAGGGAATTATCAGAAGAAAATTCAGTTTCACAGAAAAAATATTCCGATATACTGTCTAAAAATAGCATTAAATCAGAAACTATTAAAAAGTCAAATGCCTTAAAAAACATGAAGGGAGCCAATCAAGAAAACTATAATTTTAGCAATAGGCTTTCCGACAACATCATTCATACTGCCAATCAATTAAAGCAACAAGGAAAAATAGCTGAAGCTCTTAAGCTCTACGATAGGATAACCGAAAATAATCCTAATTTTTCTTGGGGTTATATTAAAAAGGGAGAAGCTTTATTAGCTGACAATCAACTTAATGAAGCTATTGATAATTTTCGTAAAGCTATTAAAATTAATCCCCAGTCAGCGACAGTTTCTTACAGTTTAGGAATGGCTGTAGCTAAACAAAATAGTTATGATGCTGCAGTGTCTTGTTTTCGTCAGGCAATCAAAAAATGTAAGACTAATGTTCCTCAAAAATTCTATACCAATCTGTGGGAAGCTTTAGCGAAACAGGGTAAGCTGAAGACAACCGTTTCTTCAGAGCAAGGAAATAACCAGTGGCAAGTTGGTGTTGCTAAAGTTGCCATAACCCCCAAGAAACCGATTTGGATGGCAGGTTATGCAAAACGAAATAAACCGTCACAGGGAGTTGTTCACGATTTATGGGCTAAAGCTATTATCATTTTACCCTCAGATAATCTACCCAGAATTTTAGTGACTTTAGACATTTGTGGATTGGATCGTCATGTATCGAATCGGATTACTAATGCTTTAGAAAAACAGTATGGTTTAGAGCACGATCGCATTGTCTTGTCTTTTTCCCACACCCACACCGGGCCAGTTGTTGGGAACTGTTTGGAAGTGATGTATGACATGAATGAGGAGCAAGCTAAAGTAGTTGCTGACTATACTGAATTTCTATTCAAAACTATACTTGACTTAGTTGGGCAAGCTTTTGAACAGATTAAACCTGCCTCTGTTGCTTGGGGTATTGGTAGAGCTAACTTTGCAGTTAATCGCTCGGAAAATCTAGAAAAAGAAGTGACTTTCAACAGGGAGCGACTGAATCTTAATGGTTCAGTAGATCATGATGTTCCTGTATTGTCAGTGCGAGATTTGCAAGGGGAGTTGATGGCTATTATCTATGGTTATGCTTGCCATTGTACCGTACTGGACATTTATCAACTAACTGGGGACTACGCAGGTTTTGCTAATATTGCCCTGGAAAAACAGTATCCTGGTGCAGTGGCTATGTTTGTTGCGGGTTGCGGGGCAGATCAAAATCCAATTCCAAGAGGTGATGTTACCTTAGCTCAAAAGTATGGTGAAGAATTGGCACAAGCGGTTATGTCTGTGGTAGTCGGTGGTGCCATGGAGTTGCTAAAACCTCGGTTAAATTCTGCTTATTATGAAGTGGACTTGGCTTTGAGTCAGCTCCCAACTCTCGAACAAATTAGAAAAGACAACCAATCTACTAATGTTTATGTTGCTAGACGGGCTAAAAGTTTGCTTAAGCAGATTAAAAACCAAGGCTCATTAGCAGAAACCTATCCCTATCCAATTCAACTCTGGCAACTGGGAGATAAGTTAAATTGGATTTTTATGGCAGGTGAGACTGTTGTCGAGTATTCTTTAAAATTAAAGTTGAATTTAGGCTCGTCACATACTTGGGTGGCGAGTTACTGCAATGATTTATGCAGTTATATACCGACAAAAGAGGTGTTGGCTAAACATGGTTATGAGGGCGATCGCTCTATGATTTATTATGGTTTACCTACGACTTGGGATGAAAATTGTTTGGAGGAAGATATTATTGATGCTGTTGGAGGATTGTTAAGGATAACAAATTCAAGTTATACTTTGCATTAAAACTATGATTATATTCAGTTGCTTTTTAGTTGTTAGGAGTTTTTTGAATGAATGCTGAAAATTTACATCTCATAAATTTAGCAGAATATGTTTATAAGCCACAAGACGAATTTCGTGATGAAACTATTGCCGATGGAACTTGGAATCGGATAAGTGCCTATGGATCTGTGTGGAGAAATTGCATATTTCAGGACATAAAAATTTCAAATTCTAATTTTACAGGATGTATGTTTCTTAACACAAAATTTACTAATTGTGAATTCACAAATGTTAACTTTTTTCATGGTGATTTAAGGAATATGCTCCTGGAAAGATGCAGTTTTAAAGGTTCATATATTGGAATGGCTAGTGCAAAAAATAGCATTTGGAGTAAAGTTTCCCTACACTTATCTACGCTACTTGATTTAGATCTAGAATCGGCAAATTTTTCAGAATCCCGTATTTCCAAGAGTCATATAATTCGTATTGACTTGGCTAGTGCTTCATTTAATAATACAAAGTTTACTGATTCTAAGATGATAGATAGTCGCTTGCCGATCCAAAATATCGATCCAGCACAGTTAGTTAATTGCAGTTTAGATGACAATAGTACATTTGTGGAGTAAACAGTGATGTTGATTGAAGAAGAAAAGGCAGTGGAGTTATGTGCTTCTGTTATGAAATATGCAGACAGACTCTCTGACAGTCGGTCTAGATTTTTGCAATCTTTTGAGCCTAATGTAGCAAAACTTCACGCTAGGTTGATCAATGATTTTTGGAGGATTGAACAATTAAAGAACAAGCGTATACTAGACATTGGGCCTGGTCTTTTCCCTTTCTCTATCATTGCTCGTGAGTTGGGGGCTAAAGTTGTAGCTATTGAATTCGATGAAGCATTGGCAGATGTTGGTAGAATGATTGGTTTTGAAGTTCATACTGACAATCTTGATATGTTGCCAGAAGGTAAATTTGTTGATTTTGATGGTGTATTTTTGAAAGGACCTTTCAACCCCTGTCGTCAGAGATTAGATACTTTACCTCAAGCTACTCAACGAATTGTAGAGACAATTCGTACTGATGCTTGGGGGTGGATTGCTAATTCTGTACATCCAAGAAGACACATGGTTGAGAGACGCAGATTACCATTTAAACGAAGCGAACGTTTAATAAAAAGTGTAAGTCGAGTGGAAGGTCACTTAAGTAACAAACCTTTTGATTATCGCTTAGGATCGGACGCTTTAGAAATCGGTCAATATAATGAATCCTCTATGGTGAAGGCATTGACTCTAGTTGAAACGCTGACGAAATTACAAAAAGATACTTTTGAAAATCTAGGATGGACTGCCGAAATTCCAACAGAGTATGAGCGCTCTCTCTATGCTCTGACTTATCAACGTTGCCCCTATGTGTTTAGTAAAAACCTCAAAACTCTTGCTCAATCTCGTCTTGAACGTATAGCTCAGTTAAAACAATAGTTGGGTTAAGGTCAAGTTTAATTTCCAGAAACTTCTAGCCGATCCCTTTTAAAGCTTTTATTGCTCAACTTCCCCCATCGAAATGTACTTTAATTTCCCTGAAAATCGCGTTTAACTGCTTTGGGGTATTTTTCTCAGGGAGGAAGTTCAGTTATTAAGAAAACTTAGCGATTACCCGATTAGCGTTAGAAGACGGCAAAATATTATACCCACGTTCCTGTAAGATATTTCTGCAAATATCTGAGTTCGGCTGACCATCACGCTGATAAGGTGCTGCAACAAACAGCCCTTTCACTCTGGGTTGCCATTGGTTTAATCCTTGAATTGCCTCAATCTCAGCACCATTGACTGTTATAAATATAAAATCCACCGACTCTACTTCCCACTCATCAAGCAAGTTGTCTAGGGTATCAACACGAGCTTCTACCCCTATATCATCTGATAGCTTCTCTAGATTAACCAATGTATTGCGCTGTCTTCCCTTACCTTTAACCAGTAATGTTCCAGCCTGCTTCCAAACTCCTGCTTCGATAATACTAACCCTATCTGCCAAACCATTTTCATCAATATTCCGCCGTAAAATCTCAACATTATCAGGCATCATTTCAATAGCCAAGACCTTACCATCTGGTACTAACTCCTCTGCAAAACGAATAGTTTTATAACCCAAATAAGCTCCGCATTCAACCACTGCCCCATTTCTAGGTGGCAACACCTCTTCTGGTGGCCAGGTAAAATCAGTTGCATATCGTTGTACAACATCAAGACACACAAGAAAAGTGTCTTCTGTTACCATACTGGGGAGTAAATCACAAACAAATTGATAAGCACGGCGATGGTTATTCTGAGAAGGATAGCCGTAAAAAATTTTACCATCCATAGTTCGGACAAACGCCAAACCATCTTTCATCCCCGTTTCTAAAAAAGTTGCCTGACGCAAGGCTGGAATATGCTTACTAAAGCTATTTGGAGCTTGCGCAATATCTTCAGTCGAAAAGCGCTTTAAAACAGATTCTAGGGACTCACCCCTTGCCTTACTTACTATTTCGGCTTTCTCCTTAACTTGTTCTGATATCTGAGCTTGATTTTCTATAACTTGTTCGTCACTCTGTTGTTTTTCCCGATCGTTAAACTCAAAAATATCCGAATCTTCAATATTATTGACTTGCTGATTTTTAACCTCTTTGAAGTTAGAATTAGTTTGCCGATCGCCCAAGGATGATATATCTAGGATTAATTCATTTTCTGATTGACAGAAAGACTTTTGTAGGTGACTTAAACTGTCAGCAACTTTCTCCCATTTAGAATCTAATCGACTTCTCCACAAAGAGGGTTCTACTGCTGAAATACAAATGCGAATAAATATTTCGGCATCTGGTTCGGCATTAAGTAAAACAGATACCAAATCTTCTGCATCCCTGAGTCTATTAGTCTTGAGGTCTTGAATAAATATCCCAGATGCTTTTATACCAGATTCAGCCAGATGGCGTAAAGTTTTATCTGAAAACAAAAGATTAAAAAAAGAAGAAAACTGTTCTTCAAATTCTCGATTGATTTCATCCGTCGATAGATGGGATACTTCTTGGGATACTTCTATAGATTTTGGCAAATCAAATATTTTTGTAGCAGGACGTTTGACTTTGTATTTCAGCTTTTCATCATCAGTAATTTTACGATGCTTTACTAATACTGGTATGGCAAAATCATATTCACCCAACCAGCGTTGGATTGTTTCAACACGATCCGTAAATAGAAAACCTTTCTGATTCTTTTCAGAATCGCCACCATTGGTGTTAAACCACTGTTTAATAAAAGATTTGCTACTCACTGGTAAAGATACCTGAGATTCTGAAAATTCATATTCTTGTCTAGTAACAACCCCTTCTAGGTCAGCAGAACCACTATAGAGTTCATAAGGCATTCCTCTAGAAAACCTTCCTGGGTGAACGAGAACATGATTTAATCCTGGTTCAAGCATCCAAGCTGCAAGGTGTAAATTACCTCGCCTAGCTATGTATTCCCCAGAAAAACCTCTGATACGTTGTGCAGACTGACCGCAGGAATCACTATAGTTTTTCCATTTAATGGGAGGATTTACAGATTTATTACGACTAGCATTGTTATAAACCCACGCCAAATCTTGATAGTTTGATGGTAAATCAACTAACTGTGCATTGCCCTCTCCTGCGCCGTGAGGAATAAAAGTTCGGATGTTAAAGTATTTTCTAAGATTATCTACATCTTCCGCAAAGACTTTGCGAGCCTCTTCAAGAGTTTCTGAGCTAAAATCAGTTTTATAATCTCTGACTAAAGCTTGTGCACAGACCACACCAATTGCATTTTGATGATACCCGATTTCAAAACCTGCTTCTTCCAAAGACTTATAAAAGCTAATATCTAAATCTTCCACCTTCCACATTTTACGCTGTATAGCATCCTTGTAAGGGGAACGGTTAAACAAATATATGTTTGATATAACTTTATTTTCGAGTTCCCAACGACACATAACATGGGTTTCGACCGGATAAAAATCTATATGATGGTCAAGCAAAACATTGATTTCTTCTGGTTTGTATTCACCAGCAAGAGCTTGACTCATGGTTAGAAAGTTTACTTGACGATGTTTGCATATATCAATAAACTTGACGAAATAATCCCAAGATGATAAGTAATATTCAGGAGTAGGTTGCCAAAGAGTTTGTACCAAATTGAATGGACGCTCTGGGGATGCGGGCGTTGACATTAACTTGTTATTAGCTTCCAAATTACATTGATTAATTAAAAAATCTCTAGTTTTACTATGTTCAAACTCGGACACAGATGTTTTGTGAAAAAGTTCGCTGGGTGGCTCGATACCTCTTGTAAAATAGTACAAGCAACCCGTGTATTTAAGACTGTAATGAGGACGAGTAGAATCATTAATCCAAGACACATCCCAGCCAGCATTAGCAAAGGCGCAACGTTGTATCTCAATCCGTTTTGTGACAAACTCTTCCACGTTAGCAGTGTCGGCAGATGCTTTATTGACTGTTACCATCCATCCCCAACCATCAGGAGATAAAAGTTCTGTCAACCTGTTAACAAAATTTGCGACGGCATCTTCGTCCTTGTAATTACAAGCATTAAAACTTCCTTTCATCCACAAACCATCAAAAGGCTTATCAAATATTTCTCTATGAAGTTCTGCAAAGTCTATTTCTAAAACTTCAAAACCTAAATATTTACCCAGTTGAGCAAAATGAGGGTCACGCTCTACGCAGACCACTTCTGCACCCAAATGACGAGCTAGGAGTGCAAAAGCGTAATGCCCAGGGCCAAGCTCTATAATTTTCTTTCCTTGAAAGTGTTTAAGCTCAAATTGATCTGATAATATATTTGCTACTCTAAGCCCTCGTCTGGGATTAAATGATTGCTGTGATGCAAAAGATGTTGACTCAATAATGGTCTTACCCTCTTCATCTATATTGCATATTCTGAGAACTGTTTCTCTATCTAAAATCTTGCCAATAGTTAAATCGCTTTCATTGACACATTGCTGAGATTTTGCCAGAAGCTTTTGATGATTTTTCTCTGTCCGTTCTAGTATTTTTTTGTAGAAATCAATACTTGGTTTAAGATCGACGGCTTGTTTCAGATAGTTAATTCCTTCCTCAAATTTTGCTTGCTCGGCTAATAATTCTCCTTTTGCCAGGAAAAAAGTTGCAGCATTGGAATTTAAACTAATAGCAAAATCAAAACATTCTAAAGCTTCATTAAGATCGCCATTTTTTTTCAGCAAGTTACCGAGCTTATGGTGGTGCCAAGCAAAATTAGGGTTTGACTGAACTAAAGCCTTAGATTCTAATATCCTTTGCTCTTGCAAACTTGCTGACTGCACAGTATTAGTTTCCGTATTCTTTTCTAAAGTCATAATTTTACTATCTGAAAAACTACTCTGAGTTAAGCTATTATCAACATCCCACCACAAAGGATGAGTCAAAATTCCTAAAATATGGCTATACTTTATACTTGACTTCATATCTTCCCTTTTTAAACCAGCTCTCCCTCTGGTGTTTTCTTTAACCCTAATATTACCTCCTGAATCAGTAATGTAGAGATCGCGAGGCAAATCATAGGCTTCATAAAGTAAACCAAACTCTTTCATCGATCTACTTCCTAATACCACTTGATTACCTTCCCAAGCGACGTTTCTCAAACCACCTCTAGACTCATAAACTGATTCGGAAAAAAGCTCGTAATTGCGGAAATCTAATTCACGACAAAGACGGTCTCCATGAGTTGAAGTCCCTGTTATTTTTATTCCGTGAAAATCGAAAAATTCTAATTCTTGCTCTAATACTTCAAAAGGATTACATCCTGTTTGCAATGCTAATACTACAAAATTGTTGTGCAAATTAATCTCATGACCTAAATCTTGAATCTTCTTACAATTTTCAATCATTAAATCATAATGAGTATATTTTCCATTCTGAAATTCTCCATAGTACCATGCCGTGTGTAAAACACAATAAGTAGCCCGAACATTGTTTTGATTTTCCCATTCTGCTATCTTTAGAGCCGTTTGAATATCGTGATCGATATCGTGACGAACCAGAGTGATAGCTTTTCCACCTGCTAGATCGCCAGTAGCAGCTTCATGGTAAGTTAAGTTGATTCGGTTCTCCAGATTTTCCTCTATTATTTTGTAATATTCTTTGAAATTGTGTTTCCTTTTGCGAAAAAATTCTTTCTCTTTTTGAGTAATTTTCTCTTGATATAATTCGCATATATCCATGATATCTTGCTTAACCTCTTCCCAAGTGTAGTTAAAATTGTTCATCTGTCTATTACAATCTTTCTGAATTTGGTTTACTATTTCAGCAGACAAATCGTTTTTCCACCGTCCAATACTTGAAGTAAAAAAGTCTCTTGAAAGTTTTTCTTTATTTACATGACCGGTCGTGTGAACGCTTGCTTTAGAATGGAAAAATTCACGAACTTCATTTCTATAAGGGAGATCGCAAAAATCAATTATTTCTCTAACTTTTCGATCACAGAGGGAAACCAAATCTTCATAACGAATTAGATAAGCACTATCGGGATACCTTGTTTGAAATTCAACGAACTTTTTTAAATAAACCTGCCAGGATTGAATAATTTGGGGAATGGTCTTATCAAATTCTCTTTCTAAATGGGATGCGACTACATCTCTTGGGTCCCGCAGAATATACAAAAATTTACTATTTTTTGTCCATGAGTAAACTTCCTTAAAAGCCGGAGTGTTTAGTTTAAAACCTCCTACCAATGTTTTCTCTTTTTCCATTTTCTTTTCGGCAACTAATTTTGAAATCGTAAATCTAAACTTCAATTCATTAGTTGGTATTCTTAAATCTTCTTGATGACGATATATATTAAGTAACTCCAAAAAATCTTCAGGTGAAACAAGAGTTCTATCACATCTTTTCAAAAAAACACTAAAAGTACTGAGACCTTCTTCTTTTAGCACCCGAGAAATATCATTGATTTTACCTTGTTGGAGAGCGATCTGCTTTGTTAAAATCTCAATCATTCTATCAACAGTAGGTAAGTCAGAAGGTAATAATTCATATCCCATTGATACATTAGGATGAGAATCCAAAACAGTGGTTAACAACGTAGTTCCCGAACGAGACATTCCACAAACGAAAATAAGACGGTTATTGTTTGTCATTTTTTTATTCGTTAAATTCTAGTTATGTACAATTTTGATTTCTGTTAAAACTAAACATAAATATAACAATTTCATCTTATTAGCTTCTTTTTAGCTTCTTTAATGATGTAGTGATTGTAGAAGGAAAATGCCTTGACAGAATCTCCCAAGGAGTATCCTGATTCACAACCAAACTACGCTTACCATAACGATCAAACGTTGTCAAATTCTCAGCAAACTTAATATCAAGAGCAAAAACTCCAATCTCTGCCATTTTAAATCCACAATGCCCTATCCTCACTTCTTTATCATCAACCTTTGCCACCACACAATTATCATAATCCAATGTCTGCAAACCCAACTGAAAAAACTTTTTACTCATCGCACCATCAAGTCCACGATTTATATTTAGCCCTTTCCATATACTAAAC
>NZ_CEZPJD010000236.1:0-10326 GCF_983059655.1 Okeania sp. | reverse complement strand
CTTTCTAGTTGAAGTAAATTCACCTGAGTTTCTAGCATTTTTTCACTCCATATTTTTTCTGGATTTTGACGATTATCTGTTTAGCATAAAAAGCCTCTACTTTTGGATTACAAGCAGACTTAAAAGCATTCATATAGTTAGAATTTTCCTTTTTTCTAATATCCGGAAATACATAACAATATAAATCACTGCTAAAACCCTTACTTTCTAACTCTTTTTTAGGCATTTTTTTCTCATTAACATTTCTTGCTAACTGATGTGGATACTTCCAATCTTTCACATCTATGCTAATTTTAAAACCACTAGGAGTCTCCACAAATAAATCGCATAAATCAAGACCAGGCCATAAAGTAACCTGGCAACCAATTTTCTCTAAATCATCTTTTAGTTTCAATTCAGGAATACCAGGAATTGAAATAAATCTTCTTACTCCAAAATGAGCTTGACGCACCTCTTCTCCAGGATTTAACTCTTGATATTTTTTCTGCTTTTTGCTATTTGAAATCCTGTTAAATTCACATCCTTTATTAGTGCAAATTAGATTACTTTGTTGATTTTTAATCAAATTTCCACAGAAATCACATCGTCGAATCATCCCATCAACATAATATGCACTAGGAATTTTATCTTTGTAAACTTTATCTAATACAAGTTCTTTGAAAATATTAGATTTAGCATTTAAATCAATTAAAATATCACTCCTCTCATCTTGAGTTGACAAAGGGTATCTCACCAAAAATTCCCGAATTTTAGTATAGGTAATATCTGGCTTTTCACTACTTTCAGCTAAGTTTTTAATAGATTCAAAAATTTGGCGCTGGAAACTATCTGGATTACGATAATCTAGTTCTTCTGCTGCCAACTCTTCACATAATTCTGTAGGTACTCCCTCATCATCAAGCAATAATTCATTCTCATATTCATCATCCGATAAATTAAGCTGCCATTCACCAAGAGGAACAGTTTTTGCTTTCTCTATTAGTTCCCCTATTCCTATTGGCATCGGTAAACCATTCATTAAATAGAAAAAACTCAGATAATTTATAGCTCTCTGTAAATTTTTAGAATAAGGATATTTCAGAAAACCATCTTTTTCCATTGCATCATTTGTCTGAATTAGTCCCACTGATAGCTTTCTTAAAATCTGCTCTCCATCAGGTAAATCAACCATTCTTTTCTCCTACCTTTATAACACTAAGCAAATAGGTTAAAACATTTATAAATACTCAAACTTAGTCAGAGATTATTTATAACTTCTGACTTCTGACTTGTGCGTAGCGCTATATCTCCATCATTTTTTTCAGTTCAATTTCTACTTCTTGTTCTGCCAATTTAGTTAAAGCAACTGTGAGACTGCTCATATTCCTAGCCTCAATCTTAACTATATCTAAGTCAGTCAAATCATTGTCTTTATATGCTTCCCGAAGGTGTGGCATATTTTTTTCTATTAATTGAGAAAGTACCACTTCCTGACTAATTTTTCTCAGATGAGACAAAATTTTAATTGTAAAATCTAACCGAGCTTGCCATGATTTTTCCTTTCCATCAATGTTTCCTTGAAGTTGGAAAAGCTCTAACATTTTCTCACGGGTATCCTTCATTTCCTCCTGAATATTTTGGATATAATTGAGAATTTTATTTAAGGTTTCCTGTTCCATATTTTCCTCTTCAAACAATCAAGTATTATACTAATTATATCCAAATTCGTTCAATCTTAGTTCTGGTGGAAATATATCTTCAAATAATATGAAATACAAAAAAATGTGCTACTCCCCCACTCCCCCACTCCCTATAAATTTTTGGTAGCAAACATTAACGTATTTCATATAACTTCCACTTTATATCTGTTAAACCTTCAAATATCCCAGCCATTTTTCCCACTACTTTTTTGCCCTTAACAGTACATCAGTTTATCATACATTTGCTAATTAGCAGGATAGGCTCATTGGTATTTGTTGGGTTGCGCTTGTGCTTAACCCAACCTACGGTATCAATGTTTTTTTACCGGATGTCATTAATAAACCTATTTCTTCAACTGCTAATTAGTGAGATAGGTTCATTGCTCTTTGTTGGGTTGCGCTTGCGCTTAACCCAACCTACGGTATCAATTGTTTTTTACCGGATGTCATTAATAAACCTACCTCTTCGACTGTAGCGGTGGCAGCATCTAGAATATCAACAAATTTACCTTCATATATAATGGCAATATGATCGCTCATTGCCATGACTTCTTCTAATTCTGTGGAAATATACAAAATAGCTGCCCCTTGTTGTTTTTGAGTAAGTAAAGCTTGTTGTACATATTCGGTGGCACCTATATCTAAACCACGGGTAGGTTGCATTGCTACTATTAATGTTGGTTTTCCAGAAAGTTCCCGCGCCAGGATAATTTTTTGTTGGTTTCCTCCAGAAAGTTGATTGACTTTTAACTGTGGATGACTGGCACGAATATCAAATTTTTCTATGGCATTTTTCCCATTATTATTTATTACTTTAGACTGCAAAAAACCATAACGACAAAAAGGCAAAAACTTAAACAATTTCAAAATTAAATTCCGAGCAATACTAAAATTCATAATTAACCCCATTTTCTGGCGGTCTTCGGGAATATATCCCATTTTTAAATTATCTACAAATTCGATTTTTCCTTTCTCTACAAAACGTAAACCGTTAATAGCATCGGCTAATTCTCTTTGACCATTACCATCGACTCCTGCTACTCCTAAAATTTCCCCACTATGCAATTGAAAAGATAAATTATTTACTGTAGATAAACCTCGGTCATTTTTTACTTCTATATTTTTCACTTCTAGAATAATTTTTCCTTTTTCGGCAGGAATTTTATGAGAAATTAAATTTACTTCTCGACCTACCATCATTTCAGCTAATTTATGGGTAGTAGTTGCTGCTGTTTTGATGGTATCTATCACTTTTCCCCGACGTAAAATTGTGACAGTATCACAAACATTCATTACTTCTTCTAGTTTATGGCTGATAAAAATAATTGTGTGATTATTTGCTGCTAACTTTCGCAAAATATTCAGCAAAGAATTTACTTCTGCTGGAGTTAAAACTGCTGTAGGTTCATCTAAAATTAAAATTTTTGCTTGACGATAAAGTACCTTGAAAATTTCTACCCGTTGTTGAATACCTATTGGTAAATCTGCCACTTTACTATTCACTGGTATGTCTAAATTATAGGCTTTTGCCATAGCGTTAATTTCTGCGGATTTTGTGTTTAAATTCAGATTAAATTTTCCACTATTTCCCAAGATAATATTTTCTGTAACTGTTAATGTTGGTACTAACATAAAATGCTGATGAATCATGCCAATACCATAATTTATTGCTACACTCGGCGAGGAAATTTTTATCGGTTTATCTTCTAGATAAATTTGACCATAGTCTGGTTGATATAGTCCTGATAATATATTCATTAATGTGGTTTTTCCTGCACCATTTTCTCCGAGAATAGCGTGGATAGAGCCTGCTGCAATAGAAATATTGATATTATCGTTGGCGAAAAAATTTCCGAAGCTTTTAGTAATATTTTTTAAATGTAAATATGTCATTTCAGTTATCAGTTATCAGTATCTCCTCTAAATAGGGAAGATTGAAATACGGAATTCTGCGCAAATAGCTATTAGCATTTTCTACGGAATGCTCCGCAAACAGATGCATAAATGTACAGGAATTACTAAGGTTTGCTAGTAATCTTTTTCTTTTCTGCGGAATGCCACATAAACATAATTTTTAATTTTCCTTCTCAGATAATATTTTGATAACTGGTAGCTGATAGCTGATAGCTGACTAGCTGAATGCTTACCTTGACTCTAACCTTAAATATCTAATACTTTATAATACTCAATTAGTCTAGTTTAAAGAGGAGTATTCAAAATACTAATATTATTGTAGGAGGTTATACTTACTACAATTATTTTAAGAATTCATAAAATTTTGAATGGAATGTTCTCTATCATTTTGATTTTGTTTGATATAGATTAATTATTTTTATAGCAAGGAACGTAGTTGGTGTTTGAGCGAAAAATTTTGGTCTCAAGCCTGCCCTTTCAAGGGGATAGAATAAAGAGAATATTCCTTATGTCAAGCCTCCTTATTGCAGAGGTACTGATAGCTGATAACGCAGTTATGACCATAGGAGGCTAACTGATAACTGAAATGACTTCTGCTAATGATAAACCTTAGATAGGAAAATATTTTTCCCACTGTTACCAAAAAATGAGGTCCACGCGCCTCCCTTTTAAGGGGATGAAAAAATATTCAGTTCAGTATTTCAAGCCTCCGGCTTTAGTGGTCGGTACTGATAACTGATAACTGATAACTGATAACTGAAATGACCTCTCTTTATCAGTATTTCTATGGTGAGGAAACCCCCTCTTGCAGAGTTGCTCCGCTTTTTCTTATGGTCATGCTCCGCGATATGTTTGGGGAGCAAAACGCTGGGTTCCGACTGCTTACGTCTGTAACCTATATGGGGTCACACCGCTGTTTACTGCTATAAATAAGATTCTATGTTTTTGAATAAAATTTATTAAATATCATGAGAAAAATTAGGTTATTTATTGCTGCTAGTCTGGATGGATATATTGCCAGAATATCGGGAGAAGTTGATTGGTTATTTACTGACCAAGATTACGGATATAATGACTTTTTTGCTGAGGTGGAGACTGTATTGATGGGTCGGAAAACTTATGAGAAAGTGCTAGGATTTGGAGAATATCCATATACTGGGAAACAGGGTTTTGTCTTTTCTAAAACTCGCCACGGTCAAAGAGATGAAAATATAGAATTTATTGGAAAAGATTTAGGAGAGTTTGTTAATAATCTCCGTCAATCTAGTGGTAATGATATTTGGCTAGTTGGCGGTGCAGAAATAATTAAATATTTTATTAAACATGGTTTTCTTGATGAGTTAATTTTGGCAATTCATCCAATTATTTTAGGGGATGGTATTCCTTTGATTGTTAAAGATAAAAATATGGAGAAGAAACTCAAGTTTAAAGAAGTTAAAAATTACAATTCGGGATTGTTACAGGTATTTTATGACTTAGTAGAATAAGGTATAGCAATTGTGGTCATTTCAGTTATCAGTCATCAGTTAAAAATATAGAATAAAAGTAAGAAAATGCTAGATATTACTAAGAAAGATTTTATCAAATCCGGCTGGCAGGATGTGGTTAATGCTAGTGAAAAAAAAGAATGTTTTGCCTACATTAAAGGCTTCTGTCAAAGAGCACAGGAAGCAGAAGAAGTAGGAAAGATTAGAGAACAAAATATATTTAAAATATTAGCAGAAGTGACTATCGTTGATATTAGAAGAACTCACCGACAATTAAAAGAAGAAGACTTTGCTAAAATTAACTTGACTGACAAACATCTAAATTTTCTGCTTGAAATTGCCCCTGAAATATCAGACCCCGAACTTCAGGCAAGAGTTGCAAATATTCTGTGGAGCAAACAACGTAATTATCCGATGGCTAAACTAGCAGTTAATGCTTACATAAAATCTGCTATAAAATTAGAAGATTTTACTGCTATAAAATTAGGAATTCCTACCAAATGGATCGGTTGCTATGACCGAATAGAAAGAGCATTTCAACTAGCAAAAAAAATTAACTATCAAGTTGAAAAAGTAGTTGAATATATAGAAAAAGTTCTCGAACGCTACGAAGGAGAAGACCCTCTTTGGTTATCAGCAAAACTAATGGAACTTTTACAAAAAAATAAACTTGGCTGCCCCAAAAAATATGCTACTCTAGCTGAAAAAGCTGCCCTTCTATCAGAATCATCTTATGACTGGGATAGAGCGAGAAGTTATTGGGAAATCAAAGCAAAATGGCATCAAATAGAAAAGGATAAAGAAAACGAACGAGCAGCTTTAATGCTTGCTGCTGAAACCTATTTTCAACAGGTAGAGAAAGCCCTAAAAAACAATCAGATTTTTTATTTAGCAGCATCAAAAAATCTTCAGAAAGCCATTGAAGCCTTTAGAAATATTCCTGGCACAAAAGAAGAGACTGTAGCGGCAAAAGCAAGAGCAGAAGAAGCTCATAAACTTTTACTTCAGTATCAAGAAAAATCTAAGAAAAAATGGATTACTAACTATTCCGATACCGTTGACTTTACTGAAGTATTAGAGAAAGCCAGAAAAATTGTGAGAGGTGAAAAATTAGAGGATGCTCTTTTTTCCTTAGCTTTATCAACAAATTTTGCAGAAGTTTCTCAACTTAAAAAACAAATAGAGCAGATAGTTTATGATTTTCCTGTATTTCCTATTATGAAAAAAGAGAAAATAAATCAGAATGGTAAAGTTGTAGACAGACAAAAAGTCGAAACTACACAATTTGAGGAACTCAAAGCTGCAATGGAGTTTGAAATGTATAATACCAGTGCATCCTACCAAAGTATTCAAGCCCAAGTATTGATAGATCCAGCCAGGGAACAAATAAATTTAGAACATTCTGTAGAAATTAAAGACTTTTTTCCCATTGTTTCAAATAACCCTTTTGTACCACCCAAGAGAAAATTGTTGTTTGCAAAAGGATTATATGCTGGCTTAACTGGAGATTTCTACACATCTACCCACATCCTTATTCCTCAAATTGAAAATGCCATCCGTTATCTACTTTGGAAACAAGGTGCATTACCTTCTAGCTATGATGATAAAGGAATTCAAAAAGAATATAATTTAAACAAAATTCTTTACCTCCCTGAGATGGCCGATATTTTCGATGAAGACACACTTTTTGACCTGAGAGGTTTACTTGTTGAAAATTCAGGCTCTAATTTGAGAAACCGTATGGCTCATGGTTTGCTAGATGATGATGATTTTTTAAGTCCTCTGATGTCTTATCTCTGGTGGGTGACGCTGAGACTATGTTGTTTACCAAACGTCATATATCAACATGAACGAAGGCAGAAGGCAGATGGCAAAGGGCAGAAGGAACAAATGGATGGGGTTCCTGATGATTTTGGACGTTAAGCTGCAAATCATCCTAAATACAGCTACACTTGATGAAATGAGTTTTGAGGAGTCACGAAAATGCAAAGTCAGAATATAGGTTTAATCCAAAATCTGTTCCAAAGTCGCTTAACAACTCTCGAACACCTCTTAAAGTCAGCTCAGACTCATTTCTCTGACAGCGAACAATTCCTTCAGAAGCGCATTGTGACTGATATGCTTCCTTTTGGTACACAAATTGCTTTCACCTGCAATCAACCACGCAACTTTGCTCTGTGGTGTTACGGCAAGTCTGCGAATAATCTAGATCCAGAAGTCACATCTCTGACTCAGGCATACGAACACATAGCAAACACCAAGCAACTTCTTTTAGGCATTAACGTTGAAGACGAAAAACTAGCTGAGACTACACGCGTTGACTTAAGCCAGGGCCTCTATATTGAGCTTTCTGGTAGCGCCTATGTGAATGATTTTCTGATTCCAAACTTTTATTTCCATTTGGTAACTGCTTATGATATTCTCCGGATGGCTGGTGTACCAATTGGAAAACAGGATTATATGATGCACTTGATGCCATTTGTTAGACAGGCATGAAACCTAATATCATGTCCGGTTTATTAAGATAGTAGGGGAGCGGGGGAGTGGGGGAGTGGGAGAGATTAAATATTGAAGTAATTTAATTATAGAATTATCAACATATACTATATAACCGGATTCTATATAAGTCCTGACTCAGACAAATTCAGCAACAAAGCCATTAACAATTAATAATTATACCATTTCTCAAAAGTCTTGCTACATCTCCTTGAAAGTAGGGAGTAGGGAGTAAGGAGTAGGGAGTAGGGTTAAAAGAGATAAGATAACTTGGTTTAATGCCGAGAATAGTCATAAACATTATTCTACCATTATTATTACTTAATAACTGAAGTCTCATGGGAAGTATAGCATTATTTTTGGGAATTGGTATTATTCATGATTAATTATTCGGTAATACTTTTTTTTCCTTCTTCCCTCTTCCCTCTTCCTTCTTGAATTTCAACTTTTCATACCCTTAAACCTCTCTTTCGCCGACTCAAACGCCTCTTGCATCACACTTTGAATTTTTTCTGAATCTGGCTTTTTCCCTCCCATCAAATCTCCGAAATAAACACAGGCACTTTCACCTAACGCCCAAGTATATGCAGCGGCCCAAGAAGCAGCGATCGCACTACCAAATCCTGGTATAAATTTCGCTAACTCTCTCCCCACTGCTTGAGCGATAAAACCGCCACCAATTGCACTAACAACCCCTCCTGCTTGAGATGGGGATATTGTTTGCCCATACAAATTTCCTAATAAACCTACCATGGACACTTGCAAAGCTGTTAATACTGGCATTGTCGCAAAAGGTAGAGGTACTGCTGCTGCGGTGGCTGCCATAATAGTAAATGATAAAATATAACGTCGCCCCACATCTCGATAAATATTGCCCAGTTGTTTGCTTGCTTGTTCGTCTAATAATTGATAAATTGTTCGTGCTTCTGCTTCTGGAAGTAATTCTGCTAAACTATCTCGAAAGGCTTCTAAGCCATAAAATACAGGATTGTAGTCATCCTCTTCTAGGGTAAAATCTATAAGTACAGAGCGATCGCTCAATTTCTCAAAATTTTCCTCAATAGCAGTAAAAGTACGATTGATTTCTTCATATTCTGGAGGGTATTCGGGATGGTTGTCAGTAGGGTTAGGATAAACTTCATGGAGACAAGTTACTGCTAAAAGACAGGGAATATTTGGATATTCTTGTCGCAACTGTTGTGCTATCTGTCGTAATGTATCAGTAGCAAAATCATTGATTTTTACAGTCAAAATCAAGATTCTGGCGCGGTTACTTTCCTGCTGTAACTCTCCTAGGAGTTCGTCAATAATAACTGGTGTTTCCTGTTTGACATCTCCCAACCCCACAGTATCAGTGAAAATCAATAAGGGCAAATCCTCAGAGGGATAAGCATAACGTTCGGTATGTTGGGTATGAGGGCGAAATCCTTGACCGACTATTTCTGGGGAAACTCCTGTTAAAGCACGCACGATGGAACTTTTACCTGTTTGAGGTTTACCAATTAATAGTGCTTCAGTAGTGGGAAGTTCGGCGCGTACTTTTGTTAATATTTCGGCAACTTGAGCTTCATCGACCGTAAACCATTGCTTTATTGTTTGCGCTGCCCGATCTACAGGAAAAAGTTTAGTTAAACGGTTACTGGTATCATGCCAAATTCCACCAATACGATTTTGCCAAGAGTCTGTTTTTGATTCTGTTTTTACATCTTCAGTTGGTTGAGCGGACTGTTCAGAATTAGGTATTGGGGAGTTAGTATCAGGTTGTTCAGTCATTAGACATCTCCGAAAAAGATATAGATTTTTTGCAGGAGTAGGCAACAGGCAACAGGCAACAGGCAACAGGTAAGATGTTTTTACGAAAAAGGCACGAAAAAAGATTTTTTAGGGTGAATTTTTCGTATCCTTAGTCTGCTCTAATTAAAAGATTTATTTTCTGGATATGTCTATTGCAGTTCAGTTATCAGTTATTCAGTACCTCCAGAAATAGGGAGGGGAAGACAAGAGAATCCAAAATTTCCTTAAAGTCAAGTAGCCAAGGGAACATGATTTCTTTGAAACTAAGAATTTAAGATACTTTCTGTTCCTTGTTCCCTACTCCCTACTCCCTATTTAAGATAAATTTGCCGTAATTGATCGATAGTTTCTACAGTTTTAAGAGAGGTCAGAATTGTTTCTAATACCTGAATATTTTCAATAGTTTTAATCTCTGAAAATATCTCTTTTCCTAGTTATCCAAATTTCAATTCTAATCCGATTTCTATTCCAGAAAGTATTCCTCTTTGTTCACCACGTTGTTGACCAATTTCAATTCCCTCCTCTAAGATTTGTTGATACCAGGGAGATTGTTGTAATACTGCCATATCCCACCTCATTATTTGTTGTATTATTTCCGTTTTTAACACAAATGTAGCAAAAAATGCGAGTAAATTTTCTAATTCTAATAGTTGTTCATCCTCTCGTAAAAGTTGTAATGCTTTTCTCACAGTTGCTTCTTCTCCTCCACCTTTCAGAATAGGAATAAAAGGCATTCAATAATTAATAATTAATAATTAATAATTAATAATTACGCTAGAGGTACTGATAACTGATAACTGAAATGACTTAACCATTGGAAGTCTGAAGAAGCTATTTCTTTGACGGTAACATTGGCAATTCCACTCACCCATTCTACCCAACGACTGGGGGAAATCCCAATTATACGTTTACTACTAATATCAACCTTTTTTGTCTTTTTTGTCATTGATGAAGTT
>NZ_CEZPJD010000235.1:0-10329 GCF_983059655.1 Okeania sp. | reverse complement strand
TTTTAAATGCTTATATCGATCCGAGAATTAGGTACTAAAGTTATAATTCAAAAGTCAAAAGTCAAAACTTAATAATTCAAAAGTCAAAAGTCAAAAGTCAAAAGTAAGATTTTATAGAGCTACAAAACTTTTAATTCAAAAGGCAAAAGTCAAAAGTCAAAAGTTAAAAGTAAGATTTTATAGAGCTACAAAATTAATAATTCAAAAGTCAAAAGTCAAAAGTCAAAAGTAAGATTTTATAGAGCTACAAAAGTCAAAACTTAATAATTCAAAAGTTAAGATTTTATAGAGCTACAAAATTTTTAATTGATTAGGGAAATGGAGATATAGCATCATAATTTGATATTTCATTTAACACCAATTCATGGCTATAGCGTTAAAAAAATAATTAAAAAGGGAGCAAGATGCTCCCACTTTCTATAATTTGAAATCTATTATATCGCCAATCTATTAAGCATCAAATAGACAAAACAAACAAAGATTTATTTTGGTAGATACTAATACAAAATCTTAGAGGATATCTGAAAAGTTTTTTGATACTGAATTTTGCCCCTCGAGCAAGCCAACTTTAGGGGTAACAAGAGTCAATTTGCTTCTAAAAGTCCCCCAATTTTGGGGGATTTAGGGGGCTTAAATTTAGCAAATGGGACCTCTCAGACAACCTCTTAACTTCCTTCTTTCCTCTTCCTTCTCCCTTCTTTCTTCTTTCTTCTTTCTTCTTTCTTCTTCCCTCTTCCTTCTTCCTTCCTTAAAATATTAAACCCGAAATCATACCAGCCAATAATATAAAACCAATCCAAACATTTTGTCTAAATATCTGACCGTAGGGTTTTAAAATTTCCTCTTGCCGTAATTTTCCATATTGAATAGACCAGAAAACTGTAGCAATACCAAGAGCTATCCAAAAACCAAAATGTAGCTCCATTTCTATTCCTAATACTCCCAATAAAACGGCAGTCAAAAAGAAAAATATAGCTACAGCATTAGCTGCATATTCACCAAAAAATAGAGCGCTCGAATTAACCCCTAAAAGTCGGTCATCCTCCCGATCGCTCATCGCATAAACCGTATCAAAACCCAAAGTCCAAACAATAGTAGCGCCACACAATATCCAGGTAGCAGTGTCCAACTCAGCTACTGCAGCACTCCAACTAATTAATACAGCAAAACCCCAAGCAATAGATAATACTAACTGAGGTACTGGAAAAAAACGCTTGGCCAAGGGATAACAAATAATTACCGGAATTGCCGCTACGGATAGCCAAAAACTGAGTCGGTTAAGATAAAGCGCTATGATTCCAGCACAAGCAAAAGCAATAATGGCAATGACAATACCTGTTTGAATAGTCAAAGCACGGGAGGCCAGGGGGCGATCACGAGTCCTCTCCACTTCTGGGTCAATATCTCGGTCCCATAAATCGTTAATTACACAACCTGCTGCACTGGTGGCCAAAGTCCCAACAATAATTACTCCAACTAATGGTAAGGGTGGCGTTGCATGAGTAGCCAAAAATATAGCCCATAGGGCAGGAATCATTAAAATGAAGCGTCCGGCTGGTTTATCCCATCTTAGAAGCCTGATTACTTTCATCAAAGTTGATTCTGATTGAGGAGGATAAGATTGGGTCATTTCAGTTATCAGTTATCAGTTATCAGTTATCAGTTATCAGTTATAGCGCTGTGCGCAGGCAACAGGCAACAGGCAACAGGTAACAGGTAACAGGTAACAGGGGGAATAAATTGCCGATCAGATAAGATTTTAGCTATTGGACTTCTCCTGTAATTTGTAAATATGCCAGCGCACATTGCTATATCAGTTATCAGTATCTCTGGCTGTTTGTGCAGCATGACTTAGGAAACCCAGAAACTTGAAATACTAAAGTTTATTTTTTTTATTCCCTTATAGAGCGACAGCTCGTGGCGCAGCCAAGGGGAGGCTTGAGACCTTATTTTTTGGTCAACGTTATTATAACTTGGGATTTTAGGTTGTGGAATCTTTACCTTAAAGAATGGTATTTTGTCAAGTACTAAAGGCCATATTATTGATTTTTAATTATAATCACTCAGATGACATTATTTAATTTAAAATTTAGGCAACTTGTAAAGTTAAACACATTTATAAAATATGGTTACATCTGTTCCTTTAGTAAAAATCCCCTTGATATCGGAAAACCGAGAACGGATATTGGCAGCAATAGATATGGGTACTAACTCTCTACATTTAGTAGTAGTGAAAATAGACCCCACTTTACCTGCTTTCACAATTATTGACCGAGATAAAGAAACGGTAAGACTCGGAGACTGTGAAGCAAATGGTAATTTGAAAGCAGAAGTCATGGATAGAGCGATCGCCACCTTAAACCGCTTTCAAAAAATTGCTAAAAGTGCCAATGCGGAGCAAATTATTGCTGTCGCGACTAGTGCTGTACGAGAAGCACCCAATGGCACAACATTTCTGAATAAAATTGCTGATGAATTAGACTTGTATGTTAACTTAATTTCTGGTCAAGAAGAAGCACGCCGGATTTATCTTGGAGTACTTTCTGCAATGGAATTTAACAACACACCCCATGTCATTATTGATATTGGTGGGGGTTCCACAGAGTTAATATTAGGTGACGGTAATGCACCACGAACTCTGAGCAGTACAAAGGTGGGTGCAGTACGTTTGACCAAAGAATTTGTCACTACTGACCCCATTAGCAAAGTAGAATTTGCCTATCTGCGAGCTTACATTAGGGGTTTATTGGAACGTCCAACAGAGGAATTATTAGCTAATATCCAGGAAGGTGAAAAACCACAGTTAGTGGGTACTTCTGGCACCATTGAAGCATTAGCAACTATTCATGCTTATGAAAAATTTGGGAATGCACCAACTCCCCTAGCAGGTTATCAGTTTAGTTTAACTGAGTTGGAAGGGTTAGTTAATAAGTTGAAAAAGCTGTCAGTCTCGGAACGGCAAGAGTTACCGGGAATGTCACAGAAGCGCTCGGAAATTATTTTGGCAGGTGCTTTAGTATTACAAGAGGCAATGAGTTTATTGGGAATGGAGTCAATAACTGTTTGCGAACGTAGTTTGCGGGAGGGAGTAATAGTTGACTGGATGTTGAATCATAGTTTGATATACGATCGCCTCCGTTTCCAAAGTTCCATTCGTCAGCGTAATACTCTAAAAATTGCTCAAAAATATCAAGTCAATTTGGAATATAGCGAGCGAGTTGCTTCCTGGGCGTTACATTTATTTGACCAAACTCAAGGTTTACTACATCAGTGGGGGAGTGATGAAAGGGAGTTATTATGGGCAGCAGGAATTTTGCATAACTGTGGTTTATATGTGAGTCATTCATCGCACCATAAACATTCTTATTATTTGATTAGGAATGGAGAATTATTGGGTTATAGCGAAATAGAGATTGAAGTAATTGCTAATTTGGCTCGCTATCACCGCAAGAGTTTACCAAAGAAAAAGCACGAAAATTATCAGAATTTACCCAAAAAATATCAACAGATGGTATCTCAGTTAAGTGCATTGTTGCGGTTGGCCATTGCTTTAGACCGACGACAAAAAGGAGCGATCGCTGATATTAAATGTGAGTTAAAGAAAGATAAACGAGAATTTTATATGTGGTTACGGCCAGCTAACCCTGAAGATGACTGTGCTTTGGAGTTGTGGAATTTAGACTATAAAAAGGAGGCGTTTGAAGAAGAATTTGCTTTAAAGTTGATAGCAAAGTTGGAACCTGTAATGGTATCTGTATAGTTTGATATAGAAATTAGTAGAGATGTTTCATTGAATGTCTCTACATTTTTATCAAAAAATCGTATTTTCTCCATTTCTTGGGCAAAGTTGCACGGTCTTTGCACTTTAATATTTTTCACTCCTCTGGTTATTGATTTATCATACGATAATCGAAGCGATCGCTTTTTTAATAGATACCCTACTTATTATTCCTACCAAATTTCCAATCTTCCCCACCGGGCAATAAAGTCAAATTATCGTTAATAACAGCTAATAAATCTTTAGTAGAATAACTGTAAGTTAAGGCTAAAAAACTCTTAGCAGTTGTGATTATAGATTTTTTATCCACCATTTCCTCCAATTGAAACGGACTGTAAGCACCATTTTCAACCTCCACGCTGGCATCACCAATAGCAAATTCTGTAGCATTTTCTAACATCTCATCCCATTCATCTTCTTTAATGTAATAAGAGGTTTTATTTTCCTTCAAATTTAAGTCTTTGATTTTTCTAATTGAAGCCCGAATTGATGCTGCCCAGGAATTAGTTAATCGCCCTTCTACCTGATTTTTTATTAAGTGAATTAACACCACAGTTAAATAAGAATCTATCTTGAAAAGCGTGTCTTTTTTACTCATTGCATCCAGTTCGTCAATAATTGCTAAGGCATCTTGATTTCTACCTTCCATAATGCAAGTCCTTAAATCGATTAATTCTTGAGTTGTCATCAGTTATTTTCCTACTGAAATTAACAATTAAAAATGCTACTTATTTCTCCTGCCAAATTTCCAATCTTCCCCACCGGGTAATAAAGTCAAATTATCGTCAATAACAGCTAACAAATCATTAGCAGAATAACTGTAAGTTAAGGCTAAAAAACTATTAGTAGTTGTGACTACAGAATTTTTATCCACCATTTCCTTCAGTTTAAAGGAACTATAAGCGCCATTTTCAACTTCCGTGCTTGCATCACGAATAGCACGTTCTATAGCATTTTCTAACATCTCCTCCCATTCATCTTCTTTGATAAAATAAGAAGTTTTATTTGGCTTCAAATTTAAGTCTTGAATTTCAATGATTGCATTGCGGATAGACGCTGCCCAGGAATTGGTTAAACGTCCTTCTACCTGATTTTTAATTAAGTGAATTAACATCACAATTAAATAGGATTTGATTTTTCTGATGATGTCTTTTTTACTCATGGCATCCAGTTCGTCAATAATTGCTAAAGCATCGTGATTTCTGCCTTCCATAATGCAAGTCCTTAAATCGATTAATTCTTGAGTTGTCATCAGTTTTTTCCCTATAAATTATTGGTGGTTAAAATGGGAGTATTTGCTGCATGAGTATTTCCTCTAATTATTAACTTATAATATCATAAAAATGTAGTAAAATTAAGCAAGTAAATTAGAATAACTCTATGATGAAACTTACACCAGAAGAAATAGAGAATTTTCGTTCTCAATTGGCAGATTATCCAGAGGCTTTAGCTGCCCTGGATGAGATAGAAGAAGATGAAGGAGATTTGGAGTATGCTACTGAAATTATCGCTTTGGAAGCAGGGGTGGAAAAAAGTAAAAAAAAGAGTTGGTTAGAAGATTTATCCAAGCGATCTCGCAATGTAATTTGTCAAGACGAATTTAAGGACGACCTTCTCGCAGGAGTAGTTACTGCTTTAATTGCATCTCTGGCTGTTTCTGGTAATTTGCCTGTGGCATTGGCGACTCCGGTGGCTATTTATATAGTTAAAATTGGGGTCAAAAATTTCTGCAATGGCATAGGCGATGAGTCCTAAAATCCTGTGGCTGTAAAAGCTGCCCAATAGTAGGGAGCAGCAAAAGGATGAGGACTACGTTTGAGTATTTGCAGGCGTGCCCCTTTTATAGCAGCTTTGACTCGCTTTCCTTCTCTTTTTGGTAGCTTGGCAATAATAGAATCCCATTGTGGTTTGAGGGAGTCGAGAAACGTTTCGCAATCTTCGCTGGTTAAATTACGCAACCACTTCTGAGCTTGGTTGAGTGCGAGAGCAATGCTTCCACTTTCCCCATCAAGAAAGTATTGTAGGTTTTCGTAGAATTTCATCATCAGGAAGGATGTGGAAATATCGCTAACTTCCCACAAACTACTGACAACACTGGGACTGCCAGCAAACAAGAAGCCACTGGGCAGACTAACATATTCATCGCTGATGCTATTGGGGTCGGAAATGCCTGTTTCGCAGGCAGATAGCGTGACCAAAAGGGATTGAGTCAGGTTCAGGGCGAAGATTTCTGCTAGAGTGAGGAGTCCGTCTTCGCCACTTTCTGAGTTGGAATCTTCGGTTTCTGCTAAAAGCAATGCCGATTTTAGGGGAGATTCTAGGTTAAACTCCCCATGACAGGAAAAGTGATGGCAGTGGGCGTGAGATAATTCTGGGTGGGTTTTAACATCTGTTTCCCTGGCTGCTTTAGCTACCAAAACTGTCGCAGGTGAGAAGAACGAACGGATGGTTTCAACTTCTAAGATGCTATAAGCTAGATTTTCTTCTGGATCTTGAATAGCAAACAAACGATTAAAATCTGGGCGTTGGCGTTTTTGAGTGAGTTGCAATAACTGACAACTGGGAGCATAACTAACTCCTTTGGGAAATTTATCGGACACTAAATCTCCATTACCTAATGGTAAAGCATGGAGTGGTAGCAGGTGTAGGAAACGGTGGGGAACAAGGATGAGTCGATCGCATTTTATCCCTCGGCGAGCAAAAATGCTTTCTATCTCGGCAATAATTTGGTCAATATTGAGCATTTCGGCAAGTTCGGCAAGGATAGAGGGTAGATCATTTTGCCATTGTTTGTTCTGTTCGTAGTATGTACCTAGATACTTGACTGTCCGCTTTCCAAGGGCTTCTCGTTCTTGCGTTGAAGAGCTAACAAGAGTCGGTTGTGAACTTTGGCGGGTAATAATTGAGGTGATGATAGAATCATCTGTTAAATACCACTGAATTATGGTAGTTTGTTCGCCAATAAGACTTTGAATTTTCTGGAACTGAATGGTTTCTACTTTTTGAGTCAAGCTAAAACTGGGGTCTATAGGTTTGATTTGATCTAAGACTTCATCTAACTGCTGCCTCGACTGCTGTAATCTTTGCTGTAGTCGTTTCTGGGACTCCTCTAATGAAGGTCGTTTTTGTTCATTGCTATTTCCCGATAGTTGGTCTATAGCTACTTGTAACTGCCTTTCCAATGATGGAATGTTTCCCCGCAGTTCATCCAAATCTGTAATGATCTCTTGAGGAACGTTGCCTTTAGGATAGAGTTCACGGTTAGTAAGGAGTTCTACTAGGTTGCGGGCTTTGCTGCGTTCGACTGTTTCAATTGCTTTGTCAAACCTATCCAGATTGATGTATGCTTGCACTGTTTGGTGATAAACTTCTATCGCTTCTGCCATGATTTTTTGACGGCGGTCGTCGTTGCTTGCAAAACTACGACTGAGTTCCACTGCGGTTATGGCTGTATCATAGATATTGATGGCAAGTTGCCAATTGTTTTGGGAAAAGTGGAGGTTGCCTAAGTTGCGACTAACTTTGAGACAGGTAATTGGATCGGCTTTTGGGGTGTAAACTTGCAATGCCTGTTCGTAAGCAGTGGTTGCCATTTTCAGATTCTTTGCCTTATTTCCCTTGATTCTATTTTTGTAAGCTTCGCCCAGATTATTTTGAGTTTGTGCCCAATCAATAGAGAAATTGTCTTTGGTGCGAACGGATAATGCTGAAATGTAACAATCAATAGCCTTTTCCAGATTTTTTGTTCTGTCTCCACTGATTCTGTCAACGTAGGTAATGCCTAGATTGTTTTGAGTCGTTGCCCACTGGATAGGGAAGTTTTTTTGAGTATAAACTGACAATGCTAAAGTATAACAATTAATGGCATTTTCTAGATTTTCTGCTCTATGTTCACTAATTCTGTAAAAATAAGCAAGACCTAGATTATTTTGGGTCATTGCCCAGTCTACCGGGAAGTTTTCTTGTTTGTAAACTGATAATGCTGAAATGTAACAATCAATAGCCTCTTCCAAATTTTTTGTTCTGTTTCCACTGATTCTATACATATAAGCATTGCCCAAATTATTTTTAGCGGCTGCCCAACTCATTGGGAAGTTTTCTTGTTTGTAAACTGATAATGCTAGAGTTTGAGAGCGAATAGCATTTTCCAGATTCTCTGCTTTATCTCCACTGATTCTATACAAATAAGTACTTCCCAGATCGCCTTGAGTTGCAGCCCAAGCTTCAGGGAAGTTTTCTTTGGTGCGAACCAACAATGCTTCATTATAAAAACTTACAGAATTTTCCAGGTTTTCTGCTTTGTCTCCTTGAATTCTCTGACTGTAAGCAATACCCAAATTATTTTGAGTCATTGCCCAATCAATAGGGAAATTTTCTGGGGTGTAAACCGACAATGCTAGAGTGTAACAAGTAATAGAATTTTCCAGATTCTCTGCCTTATTTCCTTTGATTCTGTCTCTGTAAGCGATGCCCAGATTATTTTGAATCCCTGCCCATTTGATAGGAAAGTTTTCATCAGTGCAGACGGATAATGCTTCATTGTAAAAACTTATAGCATTTTCTAGATTCTCCGCCTTATTGCCTTTGATTCTATCTCTGTAAACTTCGCCCAGATTGTTTTGAGTTATTGCCCAATCATAAGGAAAATTTTCTTGAGTGCGAACAGATAATGCTTCGGTGTAAAAATTAATTGCATTTTCTAGATTCTCCGCCTTATTTCCTTTGATTCGACTGTTGTAGGTAACACCCAAATTATTTTGAGTCATTGCCCACTCATAGGGAAAATTTTTTTGAGTGCGAACAAACAATGCTTTAGTGTAACAATCAATAGCATTTTCTAGATTCTCTGCCCTACTTCCTTTGATGCGACGGCGATAGGCAATACCTAAATTGTTTTGAGTCATTGCCCACTCATAAGGAAAATTTTCTTGAGTACGAACAGATAATGCTAGCGTGTAACAACCAATGGCATTTTCTAGATTTTCTGCCTTATTTCCTTTAATCCTTTCCAAATAAGCTTCCGCGAGATTATCTTGAGTCATAGCCCATTGAATAGGAAAGTCTTTTTTTGTACGAATAGACAATGCTAAAGTGTAATAGCTTATGGCTTTTTCCAGATTCTCTTCTTTATTTCCTTTGATTCTGTCGGTGTAAGCATGACCTAAATTATTTTGAGTCATTGCCCAATCAATAGGGAAATTTTCTGGGGTGTAAACCGACAATGCTAGAGTGTAACAAGCAATAGCATTTTCTAGATTTTCTGCTATATCTCCAAGAATTCTCTTTCTGTAGGCAGCACCCAAATTGTTTTGAGTACACGCCCAATCCTCAGAGAAATTTTCTGGAGTGTAAACCAACAATGCTAGAGTGTAGCAATCAATAGCATTTTCCAGGTTCTGTGCTTTATCCCCACGGATTCTGTTTCGGTAAGCGATGCCCAGATTATTTTGAATTATTGCCCAGTCGTAGGGGCTGTTATCTTGAGTGTAAACCGACAATGCTAGAGTATAGCACTCAATAGCATTTTCTAGGTTGTCTGCTTTATCCCCACGGATTCTGTTTCGGTAAGCAATGCCCAGGTTTTTTTGAATATTTGCCCAATTTTTCGGGTTACTCTTGCTAGTAAAAATTTTTAGAGTCTCTTTATAACCTGCAATAGCAATTTCCATATTACTTGCTTTATTGCCGAGAGAAAGCAGCTGAAGGAGAGAACTGAAAGTCCAAATATTATTAGCGATGTCTTCTGCTATTTCCGGTTTCCCTTGTGACAGTTCAGCACTTACCCAGTTTTGTAGGATGACGATAAAGTTGTTATCAAGTTTGTCTATATTTGCTTGCAGTAGAGGGTAAATTATATGAGGGTTGCCTTTGCTTTCAGCAGTTGTCCCCAGTACCTCCATTAAGAAATCTAAATAATCTTGTTCATCCATAATTCACTCTTAACCTTTAGAAGATTTTTCTATGTATTCAACTCCGTTTTTCTACAAATGCAACCCTGTTTTTTCCGGACTTACTTAAACTTTATTTCCTATCATAACTTTACCTCCTATCAAAACAGCATATCTGGCCAGAATATCAAAATCCCTAAATTACTTAGCAACAGACAACTAAGAAAGTCAAAACCAGGAGGAGCGATCGCTCTCAAAATTTGCCAGTTATAGTGGTATTAAAAAGGCAAATATTCAACTGTATTCAGCCATTCATCAGGTTCAGAACCTAAAGCAATTAATTCTAAATCCTTGACAAACTCTCCTATCGTACCTCCGAGTTGATGACCAAATATTAAACCAGCAAATGGTTTTCCTTGACGTTGCCAAGTTTCAGCGAGTACCTTAAAACCAATATCTTGAGTAAATAAAACTCGACCCTGCAAAGTTGCTCGTGCCAAAAGTTGATGGTCTGGTAACTCTGCTGCATCATCCTCTATTGCGGTAATAACATCAACTCCACGACGACGTAGTTGTTGAGTAATAGGTAGAGGAACATGAACATCCATGTAAAGTGCCACCGACATTTTTATAGTAACCCCTTGAGACGCATTCGTACTAAAA
>NZ_CEZPJD010000234.1:0-10333 GCF_983059655.1 Okeania sp. | reverse complement strand
TCAGCTATCAGCTATCAGCTTTTAGCTAAAATCGGCGGGTTCGGCGTCCCCCAGGCTTATTTTAAAAATTAGTGGTGTGTGTTCATGGGGGTTTGTAGACGCGGAGTGGCTTCTCTTGAGTATTCCCCATCATACGCCTTGAGAGCTGTTGGCGATCGCCTTGCGATAGCAATAGGCTGACAGCTGACCGCTTACTGCTATTTCAAACAAATAATAATTTGTATAATTATATACATCAAATAAATTCATTGTTAAAGCAAAAATTATAGATTTATTATGTTAAGTTTATGTTGAGTTTATGTTATTTTTAAGCTCTCTGGTTCCCTATTATCTTTCACTTTTTCCAGAATATAGTGTTTTTATTTGAATTCTAATTATAGATTGAGTTTTGTATGATAAAAAAGCTTGCTGATTGAGTAGTAATATTCTTGTTTTTGCTAGTAATTAATACTGTATTCCCTCCTTTAATATTCCCTATTCCCTACTTTATCTTCCATTTTTTATAGCACTTAGCCTCCACATTCCAGATAAAAATGCTATATTTTCTACAAAACCTTTCTGAAGATTCCTACACAAGACAAAAATAATAAAAGAGTTTTAATTTGATCACAACAGTGCTATTCTCAGAAGTTGGAGGAGAACAAAAAATATTTTCTCCTTCATGCAATATAATTAAAAACAATTTATAATTAATTGACCAAAAAATCAGGTCTCAAGCTTCCCCTTTCAAGGGGATGAAAAAGCGGTCGTTTGCTTTGCAACGCTGGCGCGAAAAGCGGAGCTTCCCGAAGGGTGGGATGGCGAGGTCCCCTCGCCATATCCAATCGACCAAGAGAAAATAAATTTCAGTATTTCAAGCCTCTGACTTTCCTGCGGAATGTTGTGCAAACAGCCAGAGGAACTGATAACTGATAACTGATAACTGATAACTGAAATGACTATGACTACATCAACCTCTGTTCTATCAGCTTGGCAGCTCTTAAGAAATCGTGAAATAACTTGCCAACAAGCATTGGAAAATTTAGTAGATAAACGAGGAATAGTAAATCTACAACTACTTGATAAAGAAGTAGCATATCGTTTCTTTAGAGAATTTCCAGATCGAAAAGAATTACCACCAGTTATCCCCCTACTTTTATGGCGTAACTGTTATTACTTAGCCTCCCCTATAGAAATATGTGCTGATGAAATGAAAAATATGAGCGATCGTACTTTTTCTGACATCAAAATTATTTTTATCGCAGAAAAAAGCTATAGCGCCTGGTATCATAGAGAAAAAATAGACCCCAACTCTATTTCCGGAAATCAGTTAATTAATCCTTTAACTGGAGAGCTAGAAGAAGATGTCAGCGCTACCACAGAATTATATCTTTCCCAAGCAGCAGACCAAATTGGTCGAATTAAAACAATTATTTCCGGCGCTCTGCGTAACCGTGCTAGTGACATCCATCTTGAACCAAGCGGAGATGGTCTACGAGTACGTTACCGTATTGATGGCATCCTCAGAAATATTACCACCCTTCCAGCAGATATTGGTCGTCGAGTAGTGGTTGCTATCAAGGTCATGTGTGATATGGATATCGCTGAAAGTAGATGTCCTCAAGATGGGAGAATTAGCGAACAATATGTAGGAGACGATGATTCTAATATAGGAATAGATTTACGAGTTAGTACTCTTCCCTGCGTCGGAGGGGAAAAAGCTGTGATTAGGTTACTAACTTCCAAAAATCCTTTTTCTAGTTTGGATAAGTTGGGATTTTCTGAGCGGAGTTTGAGTGTATACAAAAGTTGGTTGCATCAACCACAGGGAATGATTATTTTTACAGGCCCCACTGGATCTGGGAAAACAAGTACCCTATACACCAGTTTGTTATCAGTGGCAACAGAACACGTTAATGTGGTTACTGTTGAAGATCCAGTAGAGTATGTATTGCCTGGAATTACTCAAACTCAGGTCAATGAAAGAGCAGGAATGACTTTTGCCACTGGTCTACGGGCAATTTTGCGTCAAGACCCTGATATTATTATGATGGGTGAAATACGCGATCGCGAGACGGCAGATACAGCGGTAAGAGCTGCATTGACTGGCCACTTAGTCTTGACTACTCTCCACACTAATGATGCCATAGGGGCAATTCCTAGGTTAAAGGATATCGGTCCTGATCCTGCTTTGATGAGTGATGCGCTATTGGGTATTGTGGCACAAAGATTAGTGCGAAAAATTTGTCCCCATTGTGGAGAAGCTTATACTCCTACAAAGGCCGATCTACAAATATTAGGTTTGGAGCAGCCCCAAATATTACCTTCTATGAGTTTGGCAGTTAGCAAAAGTCTCTCTGCTTATGCTCCTGCTTTGAAGAATGGTAATGGGGGGCAAACTATATCTGCTGTTACTCCGAGTATAGAACATGAAATTCAGGAAAATTGGCGTATCGGTCGTGGTTGCTCTAATTGTTTCCATTCTGGTTATTCTGGTAGAGAAGCAATTGTAGAATTATTGGATGTAGACGAGGGGGTTCGCGAGTTAATTTATGAAGGTACGATAACTCAGTTACATCGTTATTTGAAGCAAAATGGTTTTGTTTCTTTCCAAACTGCTGCTATTGAAAAGGTAACCCAAGGTATAACTACAGTTGAAGAAGTACAGCGTGTTTTGCCAAGGAGTGCTTTATATACTCACAATTTTGCCAGAGGTTAAATTAAATAGGGTTTGCTGAAAAAGTTTGATGGTGATGATAGGCAACAGGCAACAGGCAATAGTTTAGACTATCTGCTACGGCCAAATTTTCTGATACTTAGGGGAAAAGTATAGCGCTACGCGCTAGGCAACAGGCAACAGGCAACAGGCAACAGTAAACAGTGAGTGGGTTTGGTGGATTTAGAAATGTCCTAACCTAAACTTGTAGTGCTATATTAGCATTTTGAGGCTACAACAGCCAAAAACCTTGCACCCCCTCAGCAATATTTAACCCTGGAAGTCTTTACAGGTATTGATTACAATTTTATTCAGCAAGCCCTATTTATTTTAGATGCAGATAAGGGCGGATAGATTTTCGCCTCTTAAAGTTTTGAGTTAATACAGCATATTTCGGGCAAATGATGTACAGGATAAACGGTGAAAATCATGTATTGCGGGCATCTTGCCCGCGTGGGTGTACCTCATAACAATGGGAAGGGCTGTCAATAGCAAAGCTCACCCTTCTGCTCTCTGCCTTCTGTCTTCTTCCTTTCTTAATGAAAACTGCGATGAGCGATCGCCTACCTAAAATTATTTTGAAGATACTTTTGTATCAGCTTCTGGAAAACGAGTAATATCATCTTCCCCAAGATATTCCCCATTTTGAATTTCAATCATTACAAGAGGAATAGTACCAGGATTTTCTACACGATGTGCTGTATTTGGTGGAACATAAGTTGATTGTTTTTGCAGCAGCAAATGTTCTGTACCATCAAACACAACTTTAGCAGTACCAGAAACTACAATCCAATGTTCACTACGATGATAGTGCATTTGGGTCGTAATATAATGTTTTGGTTTGACTTCTATACGATTAATTTTATAACGTGGACCTTCTTCCAACATTGTAACTGTGCCCCAAGGCGGTGTTCTAGTAGGCTGTTCATTTTGACTGGAGACTGTAGCTCCAGAATCTACAACTGGAGTCGAAGACTGTTGATTATTTTGTGTTTCACTCATGAATTTTTTTGGTATTACATCAAATAACAATCTACTCTGAACATTTTACTACAAAATGCCAATAAAAAAATATAGATATCCTTTGTAGCATTATAGTAGCTTTATTGCATGTAGCAGGGCTTCGTACTATATACAATACAATAGTCGTATGTAAATACACCTGCGCTCATTGCTATAATGTCCGGTTGAATAGTTGCACTTTGGAGGAGAAAAGGCAGAAGGCAGAAGGGAAAGAAAAGTTCCAAGAGAGAAGGTTTTTTTTATAACTGATTATCTGAACATGATATTACAGGTTAATTCCATTCGGCTAGAACGATTTTACCGATACTTCTACCCTTTTCAAGGCGTTGATGAACATCCCGTAAGTTTTGAGCATTGATCGGTTTGACTACCTCATTGCAAGTTGTAACAATTACACCATCTTCGATCAGTTGACTCAACTCATTAAGCAAATTACTTTGCTCTGCCATATCTTCTGTTTGATACATGGAGCGAGTAAACATAAATTCCCAAACAAAGCTAGCACTTTTACTCTTTAAAGTTTCCATGTCTAAGGGTTGTTCGTTTTCGACAATGGAACAGATTATGCCTTGAGGTTTAATTGCTCTAGTCATAGCTTCCCAATGACCATCAGTGTCGTTCAAGCACAGAATATAATCGACATTTTGATAACCAATTTTCTCGATTTCCTCCGCAAGATTATTTCGATGATTGACCACTTCATCAGCACCCATTTTTTGACACCAAGCGATAGTTTCAGGACGAGAAGCTGTAGCAATGACATTAAGCTTGGCTAGCTTTTTCGCTATTTGAATCGTAATAGAACCCACTCCCCCTGCACCATTGATAATTAAAATGGATTTACCTGCATCTGCTCCTGTTTTATCAATATTTAATCTTTCAAATAGAGCTTCCCAAGCAGTGATACCAGTAAGAGGAATAGCTGCTGCATGAGCAAAATCTAAATTCTGGGGTTTGCGACCAACAATTCTGGCATCTACTAAATGAAATTCGCTATTGCTACCAGGACGAGTAATATCTCCTGCATAATAAACCTCGTCTCCAGGTTTAAATTCTGTTACTGCTTCTCCAACTTCTACCACTACACCTGCTGCATCCCAACCAAGAATACGGGGTTCAGATTCAACCTTATCTTGAGGAGAGCGGACTTTATAATCTACTGGGTTAACAGAAATAGCTTTAACCTGTACCAATAAATCTTTGCCTTTAGCTGTGGGTTTAGGGATTTCCACATCTAACAGACTATTTTCGTTATCAATTGGTAAATATTGAGTTAAACCTACTGCTTTCATGGATTTTACCTCCAAATTTTAAATATTATTAGGTTATTAGGAACGGCCGAGATTATACTAATTACCATACATTAGCGCTATACTTGGGCAATACTTCAGTTGTCAACTAATCGGTACAAGCAAAATCACTTTGCATGCTAATTTTAGCTAAGTTAATGTTCATTACTCTTATGTTTGCTTCTCCCTGTACGGACGTTGCATGCAACGTCCCTACCTACTACCCTACTCCCCTGCTCAATAAAATGTAGAAAAGTTTTTGAGAAATGGTATTACTTCTTGGGCTACGCAGGAATAACATCAAACTTACCATTAGTGCGTACATAGATGATGCTCTCCTCTGTTGCTTGAGACGAGACTTGATGCTCCGACTCTTCCTTCAAGCTGAAATAACTGCCCGGCACCAAGGTCTTGAGATCGGTCTCACTCGTCACTTGATACTGTGGTTGACCCTGGATTACCACAGCGTGGAATGTCGAGCCGTGGCTACGTATCTTTCCAGTAAATCCAGCCGGTAGCTTGACAAAACTCCCGTATAATTGATCGTCCTGCGGGTTGCCCCAAAGAAAGGCTACCTTTGCTCCATTAGCAGAGGCTGGCATTCCGGGCTGGTCAATCCAAACGATGTTTGATGGGTCTACGTTAATTGGTTTGTCATCGCTAGGAAACGCCTCCTCAGTGGGAAGGACAAGATACGGCCCTTCATCGATCTCTATGTATGCCATGTTGTTGCTACCCTCGGCAGCAGTAATGTGTACACCTCCGGCTGGCTGCGTCCAGAAAGAACCCGTCGGCAGCCACATCTTCTCGGCATTCGGGTCATCGTTGTGAACTGTGCCACTAATGGCCACTCCTCGGTAGGTGATATTGTGAATGTGAGGCGGCGACGAGAAGCCGTCCACAAACTGAACGAGGAAGCCTGACGGCCCGGAGGCAGTGCGATCGCCCCAAAGAGTACCAGCCCTCGGGCTTTGGTCGCCACGGGCGGGGTTGAGAGGTCCCCACTGGACTTCGGACCTCAAGACAACCTCGGAGGTTGGCTTGGCTGCTAATTCTGCCTTGATGCTTTGGGATGTAACCTGCGCGCAACCCAAGGCGGTTACGAAGAGTGCAAGTGCGAGTAATAAAAACCTTCTTATGTTCTTCATGGGGAAAATTTTTAGTAATCACTTATTTGATGTACTACTAAAGTTTAAGCTAAAACCACCTCAATAGCACGTACAATATCTTGGCATTTCTGTGTATTAAGTACATCGGGATGGGGAGAGACAAACTGACCTAAATCGTTGTCAAAATACTTGCCTGAAGCAGTTTTGAACTCATCTGTCAGTGCTGCGCGAGTCAGTATTTCTGCCCCGATGCGGATATCGCCACCAGCTACTCCAAAAGCCTGCTTTACCATTTTGCTGCCAAGCATCGATCCAGGGTTAATTGCGACGATCGTAGGACCGTTATCCTCAAGGGAAACTGCTAGACTGCGCGACCACATTGTAAGCGCTAGTTTGCTTTGTGCATAAGCTGCTCCGTCGGACAACTTGACTCGTCCAGCCAGTGCTTCTACTTGGACAGTAGATTGAGCAGCGGAGGAAAGATTGATCGCCCTTCCTGAAGTACCGAGCAGTGATAATAACCGTTGTGTAAGCAGATAGGGAGCGATGGTATTGACAGCAAAGCGTATATCAAGACCATCCTGGGTAATAGGCTCGGACGCATTATAGACACCTGCATTATTGATTAGCACATCAAGCTTAGAGTGCTTTTCTGCCAAAGTTTTCGCTAGCACCTCGACATTATCCATGAGCGACAGATCGGCTACATAAATTTCAATACGTCCGCTACCTTTGAGTTCAAGAAGCATTTTTTGCACTTGTTCGAGCTTTTTTGGATTACGACCATGCAATAACACATGGTGCCCCAGTGAAGTAAGTATCTTCGCTGTTTCCAGTCCAATACCATCGGTAGAGCCAGTAATTAAAATAGTTTTTTGCATGGCTTTGTCTCCTTTATCCATTGAATTATGGCAGGATCTCATCTGCTAAATGTTTCAGTGTTGTATGAATATCGGCTTTATTAAAGCGCAGGTTCAGCGCAACATGATTTACACCGATGAAGCCTCTGCCACGATGTCTTTCATAACAGCTTCAAATTCTTCTTTTTTACCATCTTTGATTTTTGCTTCAACTATCCATCCTATGTTCTCAAACATCAGTTTCTCCTTTGTTTTCGAGTTTCTGCTCATTATTCAATTTCCTGAATAGCAATAACTCCTTGCTCCCAGTTACGCTGGTTCTCCATATCATTTTGAAAAACTTTATCATCTGCAATTTGGAAACGCTTAATCGCTGGTGTTTTGCTTGTTGCTTGATAGAGCCAGTAGGCTTCTTCCTTGAGCGCTTCTTCGATTGGTTTATCAATTGAAGCATAGACTGCCTGCTTACAAGCATTAATCGAATCCACTGGGAAATGGGCGATGCGTTTTGCCAAATTATCAACATAAGCACCAATTTTATCTGCATCGAGAGCCTTATTAATAGTGCCATAGGCTGCTGCTTCGTCCGCATCAAAATCACGCGCACTTAAAATAATTTCCAATGCTCGGCCCAAACCTGCCTGACGCGCCATGCGTGATGCGCCACCACCACAAGGCAGGATGCCCATACCAACTTCCATCTGCATGAACTTTGCCTTACCACGAGCTGCAAAGCGCATATCACAAGCCAGGGCAAATTCATGACCGCCACCCCGTGCAAACCCTTCGATTTTGGCGATAGTTGCCTGTGGCAGTTTACTAATACGCTCCAGTGTTTTCTGTAGATAGAGCGGTTCTATCTCGTCGCGCGATACTCCTGTTGTAGACATATCTTTGAGGAAATTAGTGTCGGCATGGGCCACAAAAATCTCTGGGTGCGCAGATTGGAAAACAACAACTTTGATGCTGCGATCGCCTTCAAGATTGTCCGCCAAACGATTTAGATCGTCTAGCATAGGAATGCCTTGAACATTCACAGGAGGGTAATCAAAAATAACAGTAAGGATTGCTCCATCCCTTGTTGCCTTGAATGTAGTGTAGTTTTCATAAGTCATATCTATCTCCTTTTGCAAGTTGTTAAAAATTGAACATCTAAAAGTTTCTTCATGGATACATAATTGGGAAACTGCGTAACTTCAGCTTACAAAAGAACAATTGCAGAACACTTATAAGTGTCCGCGAACTAAAACTAATTGTTCCTTCTGCCCTCTGCCTTCGTTTATGAGTTATATGATTAAAAGTATAATAAAAATGCAAATAATGACAAGTACGTACATTTTTTTTATATAGTGAGTTAAAAGTAACTATTGAAAGGTTTAGAGAATTATGACGCAGAAAAATAATTACGATCGCCCCTATGGATGTTCTGTCGAAGCCACTTTATCGGTGATTGGTGGACGGTGGAAACCCGTGATTATTTTTAATCTTTTAGAGAATGATGTCTTACGCTTGGGCGAATTGAAGAAAAAAATTCAAGGTGTTACGCAGCGTATGCTTGTTAATCAACTACGCGAATTGGAAAAAGATAATATTGTCGCGCGAAAAGTCTATGCTGAAGTGCCGCCACGAGTAGAATATTCACTTACAAATTATGGTCGTACTCTAGAGCCAATTATGATTTCTATGAGAGACTGGGGAGCCGAGCATATGAATTTAAAATCTGATGAGTCCTCATCTTTATAAAACTATAGTCATTCTGAATAAGACTGGAACACTTTTTCAGCTGACACTTTTTCAAGGTAAGAAATCCTTGTCTCAATCTTAACTGGAATGACTATAGTGCAGAATGGCGGAAATAACCGATCGGTTAAAAACCCTAAAAGCCTTACCAATCAATGTTTCTAGCTTCTGAATTCTGATTTTTGACTTCCGCGTAGCAGCACTAGGATTGATTCTGAATATAATTTTGTACATTTTCCTGAAATTGATAAACAGATTTCTCTAAATCTTTAGCAATTGCTCCAACAGAAAAGTACGGTGATTGCAATGACTTCTGTTGTTGTTCACAAACATAAATATCCTCTGTCATAAAATCACCCGATGCCATCGGATCATTTTTATCTTTTGTTTTATACTTATCTCCTTGGCGAGATTTAAAATAATTCCAAGATTTCCATTCTTGGGCAGCAAAATCCCAACTAGAAACGGGCATGATTTTACTTCTAATTTCCACAACACATTTATCTGGTGCGATGGGAATAATATGGAAGATCGACCAAGTTGATTCTGTTTCTGATAATCCTAAATTAGGAAATAACATCGGTACATAAGCCCCAATTTTTTCTGGAGGGATATGATTGATTAGAGGATAAGGTGAATTATTCTGAATATCTGCACCATAATCTTTTGCTAAAGGCTCATAAAAATAAAAATGGTTGCCCACAAAACCTGTTTGTTGTTTTCTATGATCATACATAAATAGAGTTTCTGAGTGGAGATGAGCTAGATGATAGCCATCAATGTAGTTTTCTACCACAATTTTCCAATTGGCATTGATTTCATGACGGGATCTGGCCCCTTCATATTCGACAAGTTTTTCTGGCTGATGAGCTCCCAAATAAGGTTCAATACCCCCAAACCAATTACTTAGAGATTCTCCATTGGTATCAGGATGGACAAAAATCATTCCTCGCCAAACTCCTACGGAAGCTTTATGGAGACAGAGTAGGCTCATGTCCAAATCGGGAAATTGAGTTTTGCGTTCGGGAACAGCCGATAATTTACCATCAAGAGTGTATGTCCAGTCATGATATGGACAAGTAATAAATTTTTTACCCTTACCAACTGCTCGTAATAGTTGAGTTCCCCGATGACGACAAACATTGTGAAAGGCTTTTAATTGCTTATCTTCACCATAGATAACCAGAATATTATTTAGTCCCGCTTGAACTGTGAGATAGTCTCCTGGTTCGTTTAAATCTTCGATAAAACCTGCAAACTGCCATGTATTACTAAAGATATATTTTTGTTCTTTATTAAACCATTCTTGAGAAGTATAGGCTTCGATAGGAAGGACAGGCATAGTTTTGTGTGTGTTCATGGGACAAGTTTATTTCAGTTGAAAATAGTAGCAATGCTTAAAACACTAAGGGCAACCCAAGAAATCATAATTAACCAATAGAGAAGAGGATTGTCTTTTTTGGTAATCGGCTCAATGAAGTAAGTTACACCAGTAAAGAAGTCAGGAATAATCCAGATCAGAAATAACATACCCCAAATCCACTCCCAATTTAAAATTGTGGCAACCCATACCAAAATTAATCCGAGAATAGTGCGCCATTTAATTTTGTTCATTAT
>NZ_CEZPJD010000233.1:0-10357 GCF_983059655.1 Okeania sp. | reverse complement strand
ATTACTATTGCAAAGATTGCGGGCACTTGTAGACAAAACCATCAGTAGCCACCAACAGTGAAGGTTTGGGTTGCTTTATCATAATCGGTAATGACACACCCCTCAGTAGATTCAGAAGTAAGAGCGCTGAAATGTATTAAGCATTGAAAATTGCCAGGTGTAACTTCAAAACTTCCTCCACTTGGCAGTAATTTAGTTACAAACCCATTGCTTTTGAGATAGCCGATAAATAGAGGGATGTCCTCTTGTACGTCCCAAAATTGCCGATTAAACTTACTCATAATTAAGCTTTGAGCTGCTGCCAGAGCATGGTTTATATCTATTAGAAAAACTTGAATAGGTCTAGCTACATCGGCTCTAAAGTCTGTAAATTCGGAATTTACATTTACATTAAATGTATAAGTTTCTCCAGGTTGAAAACTTTTAAATTTGGCGATTTTATATCCCGTGATTCCTTGATCAGAGTCTATGGTTTCTCTCAATATATTTTCCCAACTGCTGCGAATTTCTTTAAAGATAGGTAGAGGTGTATATTTACCTAGAATATTCCCAGTCCCCACCATTAGTTTTACGTTTAAAGGTATAGGCATTTCTGACGCTCCTGCTGTATTGTTACTTTCACTACTCATTAATATATACATTTTTCTTAGCGACTCACTTGCTGAGAATAGTGAATCTTTCATCGATGATTTAACCTCATGCATTTCTCTTAGCGACTCACTTGCTGAGAATAGTGAATCTTTTATTGATGATGTAATCTCAATTAATTTATCCCAGTCACGGATGGGCAAACCTTTACTCATGATGAAATTTTATAGTATTATTTATCTATGATATACCTAGAACTATATTATGAGGCTATTGTCACAATCAGGAACTAATAACTTTCGACTCTCTAATCCTGGCGTTCAAAACGGGGAATTGTTGAATGTGGATGCGGTAGTTAAATCATTTACCTCTAACCTGAATTCTAATGGGTATATGATAGGAATAATATTTTCTATTTCTGACATAAGACTACAGGTTAAACTACTTAATACCTTGAGTGAAGGTGTTATTCCAGATATCAATTTTGAAGACTCTACGGCGACTAGATTATCTAATTCTATAGTTGCAAAAAACTCTAGTGCTAGAATCGGGTTAGAATTCCTCCTTAACAATAAAACTTTGGGCTTAATAGAGCTTAAAAATTATAACATTACTTATAGTTTGCCAGTACTAGGGAAATTTGCAAAAACAGGGAAGTTTTTAAATCCTGACGACATATTAAATGTCAAAATTGTTAACTTAGGGAGTGGGGGTTTGGCTTTAAATGACTATATAGATATAGCTATAGATTATATTTTTGAGATAGATGGATTTAAAGTTAACGATGATTTAACATTAAAATTTGAGTAGTAATGAGTATCGCTGCAAAAAGAAATAAAAAACGGCTAGAAAAATCAGAGAAAATAGCAGAAGAAGTTGAAGGATTTGCGGAAGATGCTATGGAGAATGGTATAGAAAAAGCCATTAACAATAAAGCTGAAGAAATGGTAGATAAAGCGATCGAACGAGCAGGAAAAAAAATCCTCGGCGCTAAACATCCATCCCTGCATTTCTTGGTAGACTTTATTAAAGCTCAACGGGGATATGGGCCAAAAGTATACGAAGATACATCTGCTGAATTAAGAAAGGAATTAGGGTTGTATGATGATGAACCCACTTTAGAAGAAGTAGAGCAGATATTTGAAGAGGATTCTGAATTTTTAGAAGATATTATTAACGATCAATATATTGATATTGAAAATATTATTGAACAGTTGGATGTTGAGAATACAGAGCAGATAACAGAGGAATTAGAAGAGGAGTTGCCCGAAGAAGATGAAGTGGAGACGGATTATTATGAAGAAGACGAAGAAGACAAGGTAGAGCCGAAAAGATGCCATTCTATTAGCTTGGGTATTGGAGATTTCAAAGTAAGTTTTAATACTTGCGACAATCCCCAAAAAGAACCCTCAAATACAGGGAATAATAATGGTTTCATGGGTGACGACGATTTACCAGAACTCCCAGAAAACTTACCCGAAGGGACTAGCGCTGTTTTTTTTTACTACGGAGCAGCTCTTTACCCAGGGTCTAATCCAGAGAAGCCAGTTATAGTAAAGTACGTTCGGTTTGCCTCGGAAGAATGGAAGGCAGCAAACCCAGGATATCAAACAACAGGAGACGGCCTATTTTACTATATAAGCATGAGTACCTGGCTAGAGAATAATGCAGGGTATTTAACGGATTTTGATGTTTACTTCGATCCTCGTCTTAGATATTCTCAGAGGAAGGGGTCGTTCGATTTGTATTTTCCAGGAGACTACAGGGAGTATCGATTAAGACGGGACTTTTTCCCAGGGAAGCAGCAAACCTTCTTTGTTGGTAGAGTTATTGTAAGGGCTGGTTCGATGGATAGTTATCTTTCTAATAGAAGCAACGGGCATACAGGATTTCGAGTAGCAGGAGCCACGCGTTACAAAGCCTTGCTTGATAATTATCAATATTATGTAACCGCTTTGAGGTTTTCCGACAATGACGAAAAAGACCACCCGATATTTAAGAATAACGAAAACTTGTTGGGTGTTGGTTGTGTCGCAATACCTCTTTACAAAATAACTCTTCTTTATCCAGACGGGAGAGAAGAAGAGATTGAGCGAAAGAATAAACCGAAGAACAAAAGAAGGCATACCAACACGTATGTTAATAAGCGGAAAACAAAGGAAAGAGGAAGAGAAATGAATGAGCAATGCTGCAAAGCGACTCTATCACTGCTACGAAAAATGTCTCATGTCACCGGAACTGCCGAGGAACCGATATATCCCGTGCCACCCCCACCAGGTTTACCTGAAAATAGTGAGATAGAAGAAATCAGTAACTTAACAGAGCAAACCCGAGTTTTGGCAGAGCTAGCGCAATCACCCGCTGATTCAGAATTGCTCCAGAAAATCGCTAATGTCACCGGAACTGCCGAGGAACCGATATATCCCGTGCCACCCCCACCAGGTTTACCTGAAAATAGTGAGATAGAAGAAATCAGTAACTTAACAGAGCAAACCCGAGTTTTGGCAGAGCTAGCGCAATCACCCGCTGATTCAGAATTGCTCCAGAGAATAGCTAATGTCACTGGCACCGCAGAGACTCCTCAGTATCCAGGTGAACTGCCAGACAGACTGACAGACCCCAACTCACCAATAAAGCAAATTCACAACCTTGCTCAATGGCATCTTTATAACTTTGACATGATGGATGAATTGATTGGACAATTCCCTATCGACCTTGAAATTGAAGGTGACAACGCTAATCCCGACAATATCGCAGAAGCCCTAGCTGAAATCTATGGCATGGCGATCGAGCTTAAAGCCGACACCTATGAAAACAAGATGGCCATAGCTCGGACTTTAACTGAAGTAGGGTTGACTCGTTTAATAGTTAATCGAATCTTTAAAAACATCGAGGCTGCAATTGAATATATTGATTTTGAACGGGAAGAGGTAGAAGAGAATATAGAATTAACATTTAACCCGCTTGCCTATGAAGACAAAGATGGAGACGGTGATATTGATGATGATAGTCTGGAAGAGTTTTTGCAGCCTAGCAAACAACCAATCAAGTATTGGAAGTCGCCCGATGGAAGCAAGGACTCCTTACGCAAAGCAATTTCCTTGCTGCAAGAAGCTGCACAAATAACCAAAGCCTTACACTGGCATAGAATACCACGGGAGCCAGTAGCAGCAGCTAATAGCTTGAGAAGTCTTATTAATTTAGGAGCAGATGTAGCTCAAGATTTTGCACAGGCCCGGGGTGAGACTGGTCAGTCCTGGCAAGATTTTATTAAAAATGTTGAGGAGAACTGGAGGGATAAAACAGGCACGATTACAGATGACAAGAGTGACAATCCCAGAATCAAGGAAATACAATGACAGTTTTAGCATTTACCAGGAGGTTAACTAATCTTCGCAGTAGAGCCGCGAGAAGAAGAGCGACGGGTAATCATTCTGTTCGCCGGTGGAGTCGCACGCGGTCTAGTAGTGGGGGAGGTATTCAAAACTTCTTTCAAAACTGGGGTGGTAGGCTGGTCGGGTGGATAAGTGGCGGGCTGAGTGCATTAGTGCAAAGATTGAGGTCAATTAGTGTTACTCAAATTTTTCAAGGGATAGTGTCAGCAGGCAGCTTGCTATTAAACTTTAACTGGCAAGTAACAGATAAGCAGATTGACGCTCAAATCGATGCTATCAATCAATCAATCGTTGAACGTAACTTTGGAGCTGTCGGGCGCACTCTAGGCAGCACTATCTGTGGATTGGGGGGTGCAGCACTTATCACTAAATTCAATCCAGCACTAGGTTATCATGTGATGAGTAACGTCGCCCCTGAAGTTGCCGAAGAATTGCTGCAAGAGTGGAGTCAGGCGCTTTCGCAGGCTTCTGCGCAGTATGCAACAGCTCGTGCTTTAGAATTCTTCAAGGGCGCGAGAAAATTCCTCAAAGACCCGGATGACCCCGTCGGGCAAGCACTACGAAAATTGGTTGGGAGTGAGACGATCGATAAGTGGGGAAATCCTGGCAATGATGAATGGAGCTTTAAGAAAGGTATTGGTAATGTAGTCAAACGATTTATCAAGGATGAGGACTTAAGGGAAGCTTTGCAGGAAGGGTGGGAAGAACTTAGCGATGCTTGCATAGAAGCAGGATTTATTATTGCTGGCAGCATTGATGATTGGATTGGTATGCAAAGCTATAATAGGGAGGGACTGTTTGGTAGGTCTCGCACGGTAGAGGTTACGCCTAATCGGGAAGTACCGGAGGAACGTTTCATCTTAACTGGGAATGAAGCTAATATCAGGACTGCAACCACAACTATACTCGCCCAACAACAACTTCTAAATAACCGCGACATTGGTACAACGATCGTTAATAGCGACAACGAGCCAGTGGTTGTTAGCAGTAATGGCATAGAAATCACCCTAGAATTTTTTGCTTACGAGCAGCCTCCATACTGGTCTAATATAAGAACTAGCATAAATGCTAGGAGCAGACTGAGGATTCCCAATTGCGAAATATCTAAAATAAATTGGAGTCAAATTAAGCAGCTTTTTGGTGGTACCAGTAAATCCCACGACAAAGGAGATTTGGCGGTTGAGGCAGACTTGTCTAATGGAAAGATGTTGAAAGCATGGGTGAATAGCAAGCAAGATGGCAAGAAGATCATAGAGAGAATGGCATCACTTTCCGAAGCGGAATTAATCAAGCCTCTTCGGTTCATAGAAAAGGAAGAATACGACCCAAACGGAAGGCTAAAGCCCAAGCCAACAAGGCCACAGTATTTAGCCTATATGCATATTTCAAATTGGGATAGGAAGACAAAATATGAGACGGCAGTCGTCGGCGCCAAGAAAAAACGGAAGTCGGCGCGAGTCGATTTTTATTACGAAACAAAACCCAGTTGGATGGATGATAAGATTAGGAAGTTGATAAAAGAAACTCCATAAAGTATGCCAGTATTTTTTAAAGAGACAAACTCCGATGAACTCGTTGCTGCGATTAACAATTTAGCTGCAACGATGACAACACTTAATTTGCAGATGCCGGAGCTAATGAAGGTATCTATTCCTAGTATGGAAACTCCACCGCCAGAACCTGATGAGATATTGATGACAGGCTCTGGTGAAATGAGTTTAATTTTTACTGATAAAACAGGGGTGGTTTACCCGACGGAGCTTCAACCTCAGTTAAGCCCGTCTGCTAACGTTTTCCAGTATCGTCAATTGTCAAAGCTAGACAGCTTGTACCAAATTTCTGGTAATTATCTTGCCAGCAATATTCAGCAGATTCCTGTATCCACATTAGAGAGTTATAATACTGAAAACGGAACATCTTTTGTCGAAGAAACGAGAGAGAGGCTGATCGTACCCTTGGTAAACGAATCCAATGTGAATATACCGCTCTCATTTGCTGCTCAACATGAATGGACTAATGTGAACAATAATAATGTAATTGAATGGTTGGAACCAGTATTTGCTGTCTGGAAGGCTAATTCTGACATAATCGAACTCCAATATCGTAGAGGCGAATATGCTTTGCTTTTCGGGAACAATCAAAGATGGGATGTTAACCTTTCCTTCAGGGGCATCATTTCTTTACCAAGCGCTAGTATCAGCGAGTAGGTAAACTTAGTGGTGTCTAGCAACTGCTAGATGCCGCTTTGAGAACAAGTAACTTTACAAACAGAAATGTCAATAAATCAAGAACTAGAAGTCCCTTATAAGTCACAAACTGATAACAAGTATGCGCCTTTTTCCGCCTGCAATGTTACTAGTTTAGCTATGTGTTTAAGCTATTGCGGAGTAAAGGGAGATGGCAGCTATCTTCAACTAGAAGACGAAATATTTGCTCGCGCTCAACAATATGGCTGGAATAGATTTTCTCCACAGGGATTAAAGGATATTTGTGAAAGCTATGAAGTGGAGGATGACCTTACGATTAGCGGTACTTTAGCTGACATTAGAGATGCGATAGTAGAAGAAAAGCCAGTCATTGTTCATGGTTTTTTCACTGAACCTGGTCATTTATTAGTTATCAAGGGTTTTGGTGAAAATGGCTTTATCGTTCACGACCCCTATGGTGAAATAATGGCTGGGAGGGGAACTCATTCTTGGTATTATCAAATCAATGGGGGAGGTGTGATTTACGGAGAAGACCTCCATTACAGCAACAGATTGATTGCTTCTGCTTGTGGAGGTTGGAGTTACGGGCAAACTCGTGTTATGTACAACGAACTGACTGACTCTGAGATGGAAGGTATTGAAAATATGTGGATTCACAGAATAGGCTAGACTGAAATTTTACAAGCCTACTACAAGCCTACTATGATTGGTGGGCTTTGGATGACACTTATTATCACGTTTTATGATGTTTATGATTAGTTAGGGAGATTACTCCCTAACTTTGAGTGCTAAGAGTGCTAATTAAATTAATGGTAATTATTATTCTTTTATTCCTAAGCTCTTGGTTCTTGAAAAATTCCCAGCAATCCAAGCCAATTTTCCCAAACGGTTAAGCCTTTACTACTTCAGGATATGTCTAGTTTTTGAAAACTCAAGAGAGGATTAGGGAGTAGGGATTAGTTTGTTAGGGAGATAATCTCCCTAACTTTGAGTACTAAGAGTGCTAATTAAATTAATGGTAATTATTATTCTTCATTTTCCTGCTACAGATGTATCGATAAAAATGCGAAAGTATCAAAACAAAAGCTTTGATTTAGCAAGGTTTATGTCCGTTATGCAGCTTCGAAGCTTCCTAATGGTGTATATGTATCAATCAAAAGTTAATTTTTACTTCGACCTTCGTTGTTAGAGGTATTGACTCGATGCCGATTCCTAAACCAAACTGATTTATTCACTCCTATGAGTTGGCAAGCTTCCTTTACAGATTTACCTTGTTCTATAAACAAAGCGATCGCCTGGAGCTTATCTAAGCTAACAGGTTTTCTTCCACCCCATTTTTTCCCGGACGCTTTGGCAGCAGCTATTCCAGCCATTTGATTTTCAAGAATAACTTCTCTCTCAAACTCTGCAATTGAGCCTAGTATCCCAAAAATCAATCTTCCCATTGCTGAATTTGTGTCTATACCTTCAGTGTGGGATTCAAACGTAATTTTTTTATCTCTCAGTTCTTGGAGAATTTCCAATAGCCCGGCCGTAGATCTTCCAAGTCTACTAAGCTTCCAAACTTTCAAAGTATCTCCAGTTTTTAAAAACTTTAAGCATTCTTTGAGTTGTGGCCTTTCGTTGTCTTTGCCTGATTGTTTGTCAGTGAAGATTTTGCCGCAGTCTTTGAGTGATTCCAACTGTAGGTCTAGGTTTTGGTTCTCGCTACTAACCCTTGCATATCCAATTTTGGCCATGTGTACCAATATTTTTGGGGTAAATTTTCCTACCCCATTGAAGGGGGATTTTAGTCATAGGGGTAAATCCATCTGAGTGTTTGACGCTACTTCTGACAAAACAGTTGCTATGAAGTACACTTCAAAGAGACTATATTTATACAACGAGATTTGAAGGCTTTTAGTAGTCTCTAAATACGGTCGTTTTTCTTAATCACAAAAAGTGTGTATCTGGACTAAGGGCAGTACTCACTAACCAATTTACTGCCAGGGTCTGGATGCTGCTAGATAACCGCCAGAGATTTTTGTGAAGCCCCGGCGGTCAATCTACATCAGGGTGCATCACATTTGAAATTCTAGCAAATTTCTTTTTTGTCTTGAGTACCCCTGGTTGGTTTGGGGATTGAGCTTTGAGTTTTCTTGAGAATTAAAAATTATTTTTATCTGCTTCACCAAGACTTAAAAATTCAATTAAGTATCAGCAATCATAATTATTTCTTATCCCCTGGCCATTTCTTAAAATTGATAAGTTAGACTTATGAATAAAGTATTCGTAATTGGACACAAACCTCCTGCTCCCCTCAGCCTTCTGGATTGAATAGCAACCAAGTCCTTTTGATGATAAAAGTCGCGATCGCCTAAATTTAACTTTCCGTAGCTGAACACTAGGCTCGTAAATGTTGGGCTTGCGCTCAAACCATCGACCCTCTTTGTTTTTCCAGTGTTTACCTATCTCAAAATCCCGATTAGGGTCGCCGTAATCCGACACTAAGTCTAGTACCCTACTAAGTCCGCGATTCACTCTTTGATTAATTTGGATGGACTGCAAAGGTAGACATTTTTTAAAGTCTCTGATAGGACTTCCATCACATCTATACTTGTTAGAAAGATGACGCTGGACCGTCTTGGTACAAACACCCCGACGGTCTGCGACTCCTTGATGACTAGCTCCATAACTCAGGAATCCTTCTGAGACTCCCAACCGACAGCCAGAGCGCCAAAGTACCCGCGCCATTTTTGTCGCAGGGATGATTTTCTCTGGTTGTAAGGGTTTTGGGGCTAGCTTCTTGGCTTTTAAGACTTTCTTGATAAGTAATTTTTCCTGGATTTTGGCGATCGCTTCACAATGAGCTGCAAATCTTGATTGTTTTTGAAGGGACTGTAGTTCTATTTCTGTGGAAAGTATTGTTAGTCTGTGGTTTGAAAAATCATCTAGACTAATTTCTGCTACGGGGCCAAAGTCTGTGAGGTTGGCTTGAGATGCTAATCGATGGCTGGAGGTGTAGAATAACTGGACCCATGTTCCCATCCCTAATATTTGATTTGTGCTGTAATATCGCCACAGTCCCATTTTCTGACCTTTACATAGCCAGCCTTTGAGAGTTTGGACTGCGAAATTAAGCGATCGCGCAGCACTTTCCAAGCTAAAGGTTGCTTGGCCACTACCGCTTTCGTCTATATGTCTGGCATAGAGCCATAGAGCTAGCGGGTTTTTATAGTGCTGGAATAGTCGGGATGGGAATAGTATCATAAGTATTTTGTTAGGGAGATATCTCCCTAACTCTGTGGGGTTAAGCTCGGCCTAAATATGTACTTCGTGTAACTATTTCGGTCTCTTCTGTGGGACTTGAGACCACCTCTTTCCTTCTTTCGTATAAGTAGGGACGGCCTTTTATGTACTTGACTTCTGTCCAACGGGACTTACATTTGTCTGAAGTGCTGGAAGTTGCGATCGCAACTTTTGGTTGAGGTTCCAGCAGCAAGTTTTTGAGGAAGATTATCAATAATTCTATTTCTGGTTTTGATAGATTTCTTGTTAATAATTTGATTTTTTCTAGGTTTTTATTCATTAGTTAATGTCTTGTTTTTGTGGGTTAATATTTGTTGGATTGAGATTAGTTCATTGGCAGAGAATGAAAGGTCTCCTGAGCCTTTTAGGATTTCTGGCTGCTTGTCCCCTTCTTCTATTAATTGCCATAGTTGCCAGAAATCGTATTTACATTCCTGGGTTAAAGCAGAAGGTATTAAGCTGACTTGTTCAATTTCTTGAGGTGTGAAGCCTGTTAAATAGATAGGACAAATAGAGCTAGATTTCATTTGCTTTTTAATAACAGAAAACTGAATAAAATTGATGGCAGTCGCTATAGTTATTCGATGTTTTTTTATGCTGCAGATGCGAAAAAAATCTGGCTTGAATTCTATTGCTTCTTCCAGGTCTTTAAAAGAGATAATAGGCATATCTTTCGAGACATTTCTCAAAGCGAATTCAGGAAAAATTTCTCTTGTAAATATTAAGAAAGGACTGTAGTTTTTTAATGCTATTGTTTTTGTCAATAGTCTTCTTCTTTTTGCTTCACCCATGATGATTTATCCTTCAAATTTTCTAACTATTTAAACTACTCAAATAAAACTTTTTCTGTTTTTACTCGTAGGGCGAACAGTTCCATCG
>NZ_CEZPJD010000232.1:0-10386 GCF_983059655.1 Okeania sp. | reverse complement strand
AAAATGATTTGACTATTGCGACATTCATAATAGAGAGAGGAAGTAGATATAGCAGTCCCCAAGGCGCTTAGGAAATAAAGGACAAATATAGTCTTAGCGGAGTAAGTGTGGCCACTATTCGCCTAATTATGGAAATAACTTAATTTCTAGAAAATCTACCCTAAACTTTTCCTCCCAATACCTCCGGCGACAAAACCTGATTTAACTTCCCACTCCGGTATCCTTCTAAATCTAAAGTGACATAAATAAATCCAAACTCTTTAAACTTTTCTACCAACTGAGGCAAATTTATTGTCAACACAAACTCTTTAATTTGTTCGGGGGGAAGTTCAATTCTGGCAGTATCTTTTTCCGAACGAACTCGTAAATTTTGTAATCCCAAATCTCGCAAATATCTTTCCCCACGACCAACTCTTTGTAACTTTTCAAAAGTAATTTCTTCCCCATAAGGAAAACGGGAACTTAAACAAGGTTGAGCTGGTTTATCCCACCAAGGCAAACCCAATTCTTTAGCAAGTTGTCTAACTTCAAACTTACTAATTCCTAATTCAGCTAAAGGCGATCTAGCCCCTCTTTCTTTTGCTGCTTGAATACCAGGACGATAATCTAGTAAATCATCTGCATTTACCCCATCTACTACATAAGAATAACCCCGTTTTAAAGCCAAAGGTTTGAGAGTATCATGCAATTCACTTTTACAAAAGTAACAACGATTTATTGGATTAGAAGTATAATTGGGATTCTCCATTTCATTAGTTTCTACTTCTTCATGAGAAATACCAATTACTGCTGCTTGAATACGAGCATCTTCTAAATCTTCAGGTAATAAAGAAGGAGAAATAGCAGTTATAGCTAAAGCTTTATCTCCCAAGACATCATAAGCAACTTTTGCTACTAAAGTACTATCTATACCGCCAGAGTAAGCAATCAAAGCTTTCTCCATTTCTGAAAATATTTTTTTCAATTCTTTTAGTTTTTTTGTTAACATTATTTTCTCTATTTATTAATTTTTACTATTGTTAATTTAATTCTTATTGATTATAGCAATTATAGAAGGAAGAAGGAGGAAGGAAGAGGGAATAAGGAAAATAGATGAGTCTATGGTTCGATACATTTGACTTAAGGATTTTTTTTGCAATTCTGTAATTAGCCCAACTTTTTTCACCTACAAACCTCAAAGTTGCCTCTAGTTAGGGTTTGCTGAAAAAGTCTTTTTTTCAGAGGAGTAGCCAGAATCCAGAATTCAGAATCCAGGAGGAATGAGATTCCGAGAAGAAATAGCCAGAAGAATCTTCCCTTGATTTTCTAACCATATTTTTGCCCAAAACCCTAGATTTTTGAACTGGAAGTACCTAAAAGCTGATACTTTATTAGTACCTGCAAAGTCTGAAACCTTTGCCATTAAAAACTTTGATATTTAATCAGCAAGCCCTAGTTAATTTACTTAAGAAAAATCAGATAAACTCTTTATCTAATATCATTTTCAAATCCAGGTTGCCCTCCTCATATTTTCTAGGTAAATTCTGCATTCCCTACCATTTATGGAATTAACTATTAGCTCAAACTTTCTCAGCAGTAACCTCAAAGTTGCCTCTCATTAATTAACTTAAGAAAAATCAGATAAATTATTTTCTAACACCATTTTCAAATCCAGGTTGCCCTCCTCATATTTTCTAGGTAAATTCTGCATTCTCTACCATTTATGGAATTAACTATTAGCTCAAACTTTCTCAGCAGCAACCTAAAACCTACAACCTTAATTTTTACCCTAAAAGCTAAAACCTATAACCTTCTTCAAGGTAAGCTTTCAGCAATAAAAATCTGCTCTTAAAACTATACTTTATAAACACCTTTTTTAAGATAAAACTTGACTAAACAGATAATTTAGGGATTTATGTATTTGCTATTAAATCAATTGTTACCTTCTTCCTTAGCTGATAGCTGAACGCTGTTTGCGCAGCATTCCGTAGGAAATGCTTACTTTTCAATTCAAAACTCTCGTCTAGCAAAAATAGCTATAGTAATAGATAAAAGCAACATTGTATAAAGCAAAGCATAACCAAAATTAGTAACTAAAGTAGCTATACTTGGAAGTAAGCCATATACAGCATCATTTTTCAAATCTAATCTGCTTAAATCCGGTAATACTACATATAATCCCATCATTAACTTTCTAACTCCAGGATTATCACTTAACTCACCCAACTTAACTAAATCTCTACTTAAATTCCCCATTAAATAAATGCCAAATGTAAATAATGTCGCTAATAGAGAACTGGTAAAGACACCAAATAAAATTGCTACTGCAGTAAGTAAAGATAACTGAATAAAAATAAATATTACTGCTACTAAAATACTATCTATAGGATATGAAATCCCACTTAAATTCAGAATTAATCCATATATTATTGTCATAGTCAATAATAAAACAGCCAAAACTGCTGATAAACCAATATACTTACCAATAATTAATTCCGAACGACTTAATGGTTTAGCAATCAAAACATAAACAGTGCGTTTTTCAATTTCTTTATTCACCAAAGCAGTGCCAATAAAAACCGTCACTATCAAACCTAAAACACTAATAACTGCTAACCCAAAATCTAAGATTATTTTATCCTCCGTACCTATAGATAATTCTGGAATTAATCTAATAGCAGCAATCATTAATAAAGTAAAAAAAACAATTAAATAAAGGACGCGATCGCGAATTACTTCCCAAAATACATTTTGAGAAATTGCCAGAATTCTCCCTAGATTCATAAAATGTTTCCTAACCTTCTATTTCCACTTACTTTTTAATCTTTTATTTTGCTCTTTCGCAGGTTTAATCTCCCACCATCAACAGGGATGCTTAAAATTATTTGGGGTTTAAATTCCACCATATAATTTTCTCTTCTGCCTTCTTCAACTCTAAATTTTTGTCACATCTTCTGACTGGTTTTCTGGCTCAACAAGTTTCTTTTCTACAGCACCACATTCTACATTTCCAACTCTAATTGGTACTGCTGCATTTCGCGAAGTATTACCAAAACTTCTTTGCCCTACTCTTTCCTCGATTTTACAATTTTTACTAAGATAATAACTTTCATCTTTTGCTGTAAGTCCTTCCCATAATAATTTTAACTCTACCTGATATCCAGACTGATTAGCAACTATTGGTGTTTCTAACTTCCAGAAATCATCTTCTTTAACTTCAGATATTTCTTGAGTCGCTTCATTTTTAATATCTTGCAATTTCAACTTCATATTAGGTACTGATAAATCCACTCTTTGAGTTGCTAAATCATTGTTTAACCTCTCTTCCATTACATTCAGAATTTTTGCACCTCTATAATCATTTATTGAAGGCGTTATCAACCGATAAACAAATGTACTTTTACTTAAATCATCTTCTCCCATTGTCGGATATTGTTGCACTATTCCCTGAATCATAAAGTATAATCCCAACCAACAACTAACCAAAAAATTGACCAAAACTAAAATAACAAAACTAGGCTTTGATAATACATCAACTTTTTGATTTGTCGATTCTTCCGGAGTATTCAATACTAAAATTACCGCTGCTATGCACACAGCAATTACTGGCCAAGAAACTATAGCTACATACTTCAAATTGCTCTCTAATTTTTCATATAAAAGAAAGCAAATTAGCCCTGATGTAATCCAGGGACTTAAACTAATACCTCGAAATACAAATGGTTTCTGAGTAGTTAACCATCCGACAGAAAATGTTAAAAATAACCAGCTTAAAACAGAAATAAAATCAACTTCTACCTGCCTGTTGCCATCAATTTCAGCCACAGCTATTGACACCAGTAATAACATTCCACTTAACAATAAAAATGTTTTCCAATGCCAAAACTTAGGAGGAAGTAATAAATCTAGTAAACTCTTTAAAATGTCAGTAGTACCTTTAAACAGCTCAGTAAAACTTTTCCAAATTTCTTTCATGTTAATTCAAACCTCTGCAGAAATAAAATAAATACTATTGCTAAATGACTGCAAATATGAGCCAGTGTAATAACTAAAAACTTTGGCGTTCTTAATTGTCCTAATGCTTGTGATAAATTCATACTAGCACCACCATTTTTAGATTTTTTATTCCATCGATTTTCACACCAATTAAAACCGATAAACTTCACAATTAGAGAAATAAAAAAACTAAGAAATATGAAAAGTATGAATATAGGATAAATCGTGCCAATCTTACCAAATAGAATATAAGCTACGACTTCTTTTTCCCAGATATTTGGCACAATACTTACTATATAAAAAAAGAATATCCACCCGATACAGGTAGAAATTAAGTTCATCACAGTTGCATACTGAACACTAACTTTGGGAATGAATTTAAGTCGGTATTGAAGAAAAAATGATTCAATGGCAATTACTAATAATAATATTAAAGAGCCAGAGACAATAGCTCTCAAAGGCAAAATAGTTAAGTTCATCGCTAATTTTTGGGGACAAAGTAAATAAAATATGATTCAGTTAGTCTGAATTTTGATATTATCTAAGTTAAGTGGATATAAATTCTGCTCACTATGTTAAAAAATGTTAATTGCTCTAATAGACATCTCCAGAAAATAGGGAATAGGGAATAGCAAACCCACCCCTAACCCCCAGGGCTAATTAATTGTCATGAGAGAAAAAAGAAGTAGGGGAGTAGGGTAGTGGAGATGTAGGGGAGTGGAGGAGTAAGGTCAATTCATCCTCAAGAGAGAAAAATTGTATCCTTTGAAATGTTGAAATTTTGTACATCTTGTTAGAGTGAGCTAACCAAAAATAAAAATATATAGTTTTCATTAATGGATCATGGATAATGGATAATTGATAATTACCTCGGGTTTTAACCGTTACGGAATTGAATATCAGGAAATATTATCCATTGGTAAAGGGAGGCTTTAAACCATAATTATTTAATTATTAATTATTAATTATTCGGTAAATATTCTAGGCGCAACAATGAATTAGTCCTGCCCCTAACCCCTTCCATAAGGGGAATAATTGATAATTTATGTACGATAATCGATTTGATTTTTTATTTTTGGAGGTGTCTAATATAAATTTTATTTAAGTAGTCAATAGCAAGAAGGTAAGTTGTTTGAGAGAAACTCTACTATTGTCTATTCCTCCTTCTTCCCCGATTGTTAAAGTTAACTTGTAATTTTTTTCCAATACGGAATTACTATCAAAAAAATAATTACAAACTATAAATACCTATGAGACCTATGAGAAGAAACGGAATTGGCATACGCACTGCACAAGCCATGTCAGAAAGAATTGTGGGACAAATCCATGTTTACGATGGCTCCAGCAAAGGTAAATCTCAAGCGGCATTAGGAGTAGTTTTACGTTCCATAGGTCTAGGGATACATTCTGACTCTCCAACTAGAGTATTACTACTGAGATTCCTTAAAGGGCCTGACCGCTCTTATGATGAAGATGCTGCCATAGAAGCTTTACAGAAAGGCTTTCCTCATCTGATCGACCAAGTACGCACTGGTAGAAGTGAATATTTTGGCCAGAATGAAATTATTACATTTGACCGTCAAGAAGCCCAACGAGGTTGGAATGTGGCCAAAGGAGCGATCGCTTCTGACTTATATTCAGTAGTGGTCTTGGACGAACTAAATCCAGTTCTGGACTTAGGTCTATTACCAGTGGATGAGGTCATTCACACTATAAAGGATAAACCAGAACAGTTAGAAATTATTGCTACAGGCCGTGCAGCTCCTCAAGAATTATTGGACATTGCCGACTTACATTCAGAAATGAAACCCCATAAAAATTCAACTGCTCAAGCTCATGGCATTAGTGGGATTGAAATTTATACTGGTGCTGGTAAGGGCAAATCTACTAGCGCTCTGGGTAAAGCATTACAGGCCATAGGTAGGGGTATTAGTCAAGACCAATCTCATCGAGTCCTAATTATACAATGGCTTAAAGGAGGTATTGGTTATACAGAAGATGCAGCGATCGCTGCCTTACGTCAAAGCTACCCAAATTTAGTGGATCATCAACGTTGTGGTGGAGATGCTATTGTGTGGCGAGGACAACAAAAAGAAATAGATTATGTCGAAGCAGAAAGGGGTTGGGAAATAGCTAGGGCAGCTATAGCTTCAGGTTTATATAAGACTATTATTTTAGATGAACTTAATCCTACTGTAGATTTAGAATTATTAGAGGTAGAGCCAATAGTTGAAGCTTTATTACGCAAGCCAAAAGATACGGAGGTAATTATTACTGGTCGTTGTCTTAATCCACCAGCATATTTTGATTTGGCTAGTGTTCATTCAGAGGTTTTCTGTCATAAACATTATGCTAATCATGGGGTGGAATTAAAGCGTGGAGTAGATTTTTAAAAAAGTGGTCAGCAGTCAGCATTCAGGTATTCCTACGGAATGCTGCGCAAACAGCTTTATTACCTTTAAAGGAGAAAAAAGCAATTTTATCAAAGCTTCAGAGTACGAATCTCTGGTTAAGAATGTAGTAGAAATGCTTAAAACTGAAGAATTTAAAATAATAAATATAGCAATCCTAAATAGGTTGTGACAAATCAAAAAGTAGATAAAAAAACTGAAACTCCCTCCTGTTGCCAGATGAGCTGTTGCCTAAAAGCAGTAAGATTTTTATACACAAATAAAATAGGATTGCTATATTTGTTATTCAATAGTTTAGCAATCGCCAAAAAATATAAATATGGCAGTCGAAGGAAAGGTTAGGATATATCGAAAGGTTAAAACTCAGACAAAGCAATATTTTTCCCTCTTCCCTCTTCCCTCTTCCTTCTTCCTTCTTTAATCTGGAGAAATATCGCTTATTTCTGCATCAGGATTGAGACAATTAGATAATAATTCTTCTGTAGCTAATCCAACATTAGTATTTAAACCAACCACACAAGAAGAAAAACGTTTGGGAAGTAAACTAAGACGACAACTTTCTAAAATAGCAGCTTCATTAGACTTGTCTGTAACTGACTTATTAATTGTTTCTACACAAGTACCCAATTCATCAAATCTTCTGACTCGTTGACAATTAAATAGAATATCTTCTGCTGAAAGTTCATCTGTTGTATTATCATAAATCTTTGTCACGCATCTTGATAAACCTCTAGGTTTGAGAGCCGCACCACAAGCATTAGCTACTTCTGCCTCAGATAAACCCACACTTAGTAAATCTTCAGAGCAAATTTTAAAAGATTTTTTATTTGCTTGAGCTATTGCTACTTCCGGAGTAGCTATTAACAAACCATAACTAAAAATTCCTACTAAATAAATCCAGCGCCAACGACAGAATTTAATAGATCGAGGAAACTTCTTTAGGAATAAATTAGAAAAGTTAATATTAGGAATATTAGGCATAGTAAATAAATGAAATTAAATTCAATGAATAGGTTTACTGCTAAAGAAAAGCTAATTGACAAAGCAACGCTCAAGTAGTATACAATATAAGTTTGTGGTTAAATTTTATGTTAATGAGGAAATTATATGTCTAGATATAGAGGCCCACGCTTAAGAATAGCACGTCGTCTCGGTGACTTACCAGGACTAACTCGTAAAAGTCCCAGACGTGCTTATCCCCCTGGTCAACATGGTCAAAACCGGAGAAAGCGCTCAGAGTATGCAATTCGACTAGAAGAGAAGCAAAAATTACTCTATAATTATGGTCTTCGCGAACGACAACTCCTACGTTATGTAAAAAAAGCTCGTCGTGCAGCAGGTTCCACAGGACAAGTATTATTGCAACTACTAGAAATGCGTTTAGATAATACTGTATTTCGTTTAGGAATGGCACCAACTATTCCCTCAGCACGACAGCTAGTTAATCATGGTCATGTAACAGTAAATGGTAAGGTTGTTAGTATTGCCAGTTACCAGTGTAAACCAGGAGAGGAAATTGGTGTTAGGCCAAAAGAGGCATCTCAGGAATTGGTAAAAACTAATCTTCAATATCCTGGTTTAGCAAATATTCCTAGCCATTTAGAATTTGATAAAAATAAACTTGTTGGTAAGGTTAATAGTATTGTAGAACGGGAGTGGGTGGCACTTCAAATTAACGAACTATTAGTAGTGGAATATTATTCCAGACAAGCTTAACGAAGTCAGAAGTCAGAAGTCAGAAGTCAGAAGTTATTTTTGAGGCTGGAGATTTAAGCTCCGCTCCAAAAATATTTGGCCTTAAAAGGCGGGGTTTTAGACCCAATTATTTTGATAAAGATTTTATAGTAGGGAACAGGGAATAGTAGGAAAAATATTTCTCCTTCTTTTGTTTATTATCAGTCTATATCCTAATTAACTCGTTCTTTGACTATAGTTTTTTATCTGATTTTTTGATTCACTACAGCAAACCCCGTCTAGTCTATTTTTAGGCGGGGTTAACGAAGTCAGAATTTAGAAGGCAGAAGTCAGAAGGAAAAATTACTTATAATAGTCGATGATCGGCCACTTCGTGTCTTATAACCCCAAGCAATTTTAAGCACCCCTGCTGATAACTGATAACTGATAACTGATTTCACCCACCAATTTGTGACATAGTTCGACCATAGCTTCCTGTAGTACCAGACTCTCTTTGCTTAAAATTAATTTCTGGTTTAATACCCAATAAATATTCTAGCTGCTGCTGTAACTCCTTAACAGAAACTCCACTACGCAGGCCACTTTTTAAATCTATTTGACCCATTTCATTCAAAAGGCAAGGTCTTAACCATCCATCTGCTGAGAGACGCATTCTATTACAGCGATCGCAAAAACATTCTGACATTTGACTAATAAATCCCAGTGTCCCCTTTGCTCCAGGAATCTGAAATACATCGGCAGGGCCATTTCCTTTAACAGAAGATTCTGTCAACCCCCATCGTTTCCTAATTTTTTGCCGTAATTCTTCAGAAGATATCCAACCCCGGTCGTCAAATAATTTATCATTACCAATAGGCATAAATTCAATAAATCTAACGTGCCAATGACGGTCAATAGTTAAAGCTGCTAAGTCTAAAACTTCATGGTCATTAACCCCAGGAATTACCACTACATTTATTTTTAAAGGGTCAAAACCTACATCATAAGCAGCTTGAATTCCATTCCAAACCAGTTGCCAACGACTACGACCTCTATTTCCAATAATTATATTAAAAGTATCTGAGTCTAAAGAATCTAAACTAATATTAATTCTTTTCAAGCCAGCTTTATATAAATCTTTTGCCATACCCGCCAACAAAAATCCATTAGTAGTCATTGATATGTCTTGGGTCTCTGGAAAGGAGGCGATCGCTTCTACTAAATCTATTACACCAGGACGTAATAAAGGCTCACCTCCTGTTAATCGAAATCTAGTAAAACCTACAGGAATAAAAACTTCTTTTAGCAGAGTTAATAATTCATTATGAGTCAATAAGTTTTGTTGTAATACATAGTTAATTTCTGCGCCTTCTGGCATACAGTATTGACATCTAAAATTGCAACGATCTATTAGACTAATTCTTAAATAATCAACTTTATTCATGTTAAAAAGATGCTATGTAATACAATTTAATATTATACTGAATAGCTAGATATTTACCAGTTATGGATTTTTTTTCCGATTTTTATTTTGATAAATGTTAGTAGTTTAATTTTTTTTCATTAGTCAACATTTACGACAGAATACTGACTTGACAGCGGTAGAATTTTTGATTTTTTTCTAGTTGTTTACTTGAGCAAGTTAGTTGCTGTATTCAATCAACATGAAAATTGTTATATCATTTCTTTATAGAAATTACCGAAAAATTGTGGTTTAAAGCCTCCCCTTTTAAGGGGATAAGAAAGAAAAATTTTCATCTCTTTGTCAATCCTCTTCTTTTCAAGGAGAGGTAATTATTCATTATTCATTATTCATTATTCATTGTTGAACATATTGGTTAGGTAAAAAATTGGTTTGTTTGAAGGAGCAGGGAACAGCGAATAGAATATAAATAAAGATAAAAGATAGGTTTATATTATTAGTCTGAGAAACCTTATATGGGGAAGATGGATAGTTGATTTTCAGGATACACATTGTATTCGTTAGTGCGATTGCACAGAGTTAGGTGATTCTATACGGGACTAAAGGGAGTTTAATTATGTACCGAAAAATTACACAACGTCAAAATCAAGGAAGTATAATTTCGAGCAAAATTTTCAGTAATTTACATAGAGAAATATATATTTTTAGCGATTTCAGCAAACTATAATTAGCTATAAAATATGTATTATTGTTCAATTCATGAATATTTTTACTTGATATTAAATGCCCGAACTTAAATTTGATGATTTACTAATAAAAAGCTTAAATTATCAAGTTAATCTAATTTAAAATATAGCGCTGTGCGCAGCTCATTTGGCAGTAGGCAATAGCGGTCAGACCCCG